>CAYJOG010000007.1:0-18887 GCA_964371695.1 uncultured bacterium | reverse complement strand
CCACCCCCACCCGGGCGGCCTTGAGCGCCACGGCGTCGTTCAGGCCGTCCCCCACCATCAGGGCGGGCACACCCGCAGCCTGCACACGGGCCATTTTGTCCTGCGCCGTGAGCGCACCCTCTGCCCCAATGCCCAGGCCACGGGCCAAATCCTGCACCCGCGCCGGGTCGTCGCCACTCAAAATCACCACCGGCAACCCCTGTTGTTTAAGGGTGTCCACCACCGCCTGGGCGTGGGGATGCAGCGTTTCGCCCAAACCATATAACCAGACGCCGTCACCGGCGCGCCCCGCCACCACACGCAGGCCCGTAGCGGCCATTTCACTGGCGGCCTGCCGGGCCTGGTTGTGCTCTGGCGGCAACACAAAATCCACCGCCCCCAGCAACACCGGGGTCTCCCCCTGGGGCAGCAACACACGGGCCGCCAGCCCCCGCGCCGCGTGTTCGGTGATCTGCGTCACGGCAAACACCTCTCCCTTGAGGGCGCTGCGCAACACCGCCGCCAGCGGGTGACTCGCGCCCGCCTCTACCGAGCGGGTCAGCACAGCAGCCATTTCTTCAGAAATCCCATGAAACCAGCTTTGCCTGATCACCGGCTCAAAACGCGTGAGGGTGCGGGTTTTATCCAGAAACACGGCCTTGATGGTGTTCAGATCCTCCAGCACTTCCATGTCCCTGATCAGCACACCCCGCTGGGCCAGCGCCCCCAGCACACCCGCCAGCGCCAGGGGCGTGGCCAGCGTGAGCGCGCAAGGGCAGCCCACCAGCCACACGCTGAGCATGGCCTGGGCGGCTGGCCCCAGCCCCGTCGGCAGTCTGAAAAAAAACGCCCCCAGCCCCAGCAGCAATAACAGCGGTGTGAACCAGGAGGCCAGTTGTTCCAACATGCGCTGGCCACGGGTGCGGGTCTGCTCGGCCTGCGAAATCAGGCACGCCATGCGCCCGGCGAAACTGTCTTCGCCCACCCGCGTCACCCGCAGGCGTCCCGCGCCGTGCAACACCTTCACCAAGGCAACCAGTTCTTCACCCACCGCCACGGCCACGGGGTGGCTCTCGCCGGTGGACACGCTTTTGTCCACCAGCAGGTCGCCCTGTTCCAGCACGCCATCCACAAAAAGCGTCTGCCCCTGCCCCACATGCACCACCATGCCGGGGGTGATTTCGGTCAAGGGTTTTTCGGTGAGGCCGGTGTCTGCGCCGTCACCTGTTTCCACCGTGAGGGTTTCGGTGTGGGCGCTGGTGAGGGATTTGAGGCGGCGCAGGGTCTGCACCCTGAAACGGGCCTCCCACAACCGCCCCAGCGTAATCAGCACCAGCAGCAGGCCCACGCTTTCGAAATACACCGGCCCACGCCCCAACAGGGTGCTGGCGAGTGACAACCCCAGGGCACTCAACACCGCCAGCACCACCAGATAGTCGGCATCGGCCCGCCGGGCGCGCATGGCCCGCAGGGCGTTCTGGATCATGGGCGGCAAAAGCAGCGCCACGATGGGCAGGGTGAACAACAGGGTGATCCAGTTGATGAGGTTATCAAAGGCCGCCCACAGGCGGGCCTCCTCGGCCATGGCCTGGGGATAAAGATGCCGGGCGTAATTCACCGTGGCGAAAATCATGAGGTTCATGGCGAAAAAACCGCTCAGGAACAACCGGGCCTGCAACAGGTTGGCGGCGGAAAGCCCCTGCACCTCACCCGCCGCCGCGCCGCCCGACACATCAAACGCCAGCGCGCATCCCAGGCAACAGAACTGCGGCCCAGCCTCCTGCACCCGGCCCTGGCGCACGGGCAAGCCGCAGTGGGCGCAGACAGATGTGGAAGCGCGTGTTGTCAAAACCGGTTATTCAAAATACACCGCGCTGCACAGGTGTTTGGCCAGGAGCGTCTTGCGGGTGTCCTGACTCAGGGCCACGCTCACCTGCTCGCGGGGCAACCGCACACGGCGCAGCGGCCCGTCAGAAACCACCTGAAGCACCACCTGCCCCTGACCCGGGTGCCGCGCCAGTTCACCCAGCAGTTCGTTCAGTTCTTCTTCTGAAACAAAAGGCGTGATTTCCAGCACCAGGGCCACGGGGGGTTTGTCCTCGTGTTTGAGCAGTTCGATGTTATCGGCGATCACCTGGGGCATGGGCGGGGCGTCGTCATCGGCCTGAAAAGCCTGTTTGTAGCCCACCTTGCCGGTGATTTTCAGCAGGTTTTTGCGCTCCAGTTTTTCTTTGTGCTGGGCATAGACCTCGGTGAACACCGGGCATTCCAGTTTTCCGGTGGCGTCTTCAAGCTGCACAAAAGCAATGCCCTTGCCTGAGCGCGTGGTTTTGTGATTCACCGACGCCACCAGCCCCGCCACCGTCACCACCGTGCCCGCGGGCAGGTCGGCGTGTGTGGAGCGGTGCAACTCGGCAATCTTGCGGTGGGGCACACGGCTTAAGGTGTCTTCGTATTCATCCAGCGGGTGGCCGCTCACAAACAGACCCAGCAGTTCTTCTTCGTGTTCCAGGCGCTCCATCAGCGGCATGACCGGGGCCTCTGGCAAACTGAACGCGGGCGGTGGGGCAATGTCGTCGTCGCCAAACAGGCTGTCCTTGGCCCGGTCGCGGGCCGTGCGCACCCCCTGCACATGATTGAACAGGTTATCCAGCGCATTCAGCCACTGGGCGGCGTGGCCCCGCAGACCCTCCAGCGCGCCCGACTTCAGCAGGCTTTCGACAGTCTTTTTATTCACCGTGCCCATGTCCACCCGCAGCAGCAGGTCTTCCAGATCCTTGAACGGCCCGCCGCTGCTGCGCGCCCGCAAAAGCGCCTCACTGGCCGCTTCGCCCACGTGTTTGATGCCCGCCAAGCCATAACGGATGCCCTGTTCTTCCGGGTAAAAATAGAGAGCCGAATGGTTGACGTGAGGCGGCATCAGGCGCAGGTTGTCTTCTCCCAAACCCGACACATAAGCCTTCAGGTCGTCGCGTTTGTCCATGTAGCTGTTCAGCAGCGCCGCCATGTATTCCTGCGGGTGGTGGGCCTTCACCCAGGCGGTCTGGGCGGCCAGGATGGCGTAGCTCACGCTGTGGGACTTGTTGAAACCGTAACCGGCGAATTTTTCGAGGAGGTCAAAAATTTCTTCAGCTTTTTTGGCGGTGATGGGGTGCTTGGTCTCGCGGTTGTTTACGCATCCTTCCACAAACATGCCGCGCACCTTGTCCATCTCTTCTTTTTTCTTCTTGCCCATGGCGCGGCGCATGATGTCCACCTGCCCCAGGGACATCTGCGCAAGGCGGTTGCCGATCTGCATCACCTGCTCCTGATACACGATCACGCCAAAGGTTTCTTTCAGGATGTCTTCCACGTCCGGGTGCAGAAAAACAACTTTTTTGCGGCCCTGAATGAGCTGGGCGAAGTCTTCGGTCATGCCGCTGTCGAGGGGGCCAGGGCGAAACAGGGCGTTGAGGGCCGTGAGTTGCTCCACGCTGGTGGGGCGGGTCTCGCGCAGCAGTTTGCGCATGCCCTCAGACTCGAACTGGAAGATGCCGTCGGTGCGCGCTTCGCGGAAGAGTTTGTAGGTTTCGGGATCATCCAGGGGAATGTCGTGAACGGTGAGGGGCTTGCCTGATTTATCGCTCACCATGCGCAGGGAATCCTTGAGCACGGTGAGCGTGCGGATGCCCAGAAAATCCATCTTCACCAGCCCCAGGGCCTCGACGTCTTCCATGCTCACCTGGGTGGTGTAGCGGGTGAAGGTGTCGCCCTTGGCCAGACACAACGGGGCCAGCTGGGGCAAATGCCCGTCGCCAATCACCACCCCCGCCGCATGAACCGACTGGGTGCGGCTGAGACCCTTCAGCGGCCCGGCCAGGGTGAAAATCTTTTTCAGGTCCGGGTCTTCCTGCGTCATGCGCAGGGCGTCCGGCGCCTTGGCCAGCATTTCTTCCAGTGATTTTTTTTCGTCAATGGCATCCTGCGGAATGGCCTTGATGAAGGCGTCCATCTTGGCATAGGGAATGCGCAGCACACGGCCCACGTCTTTGATCACCGCCTTGGTTTTCATGGTGGCGAAGGTGGAAATCTGCGCCACGTTGTCTTCACCATATTTCTGGCTGGTGTATTCAAAAACCTCACGGCGGCGGCTGTCTTCAAAATCCATGTCAATGTCGGGCATGCTCACGCGTTCGGGGTTCAAAAAGCGCTCAAACAGCAGGTTGTAACGCAACGGATCCACGTCTGTAATGCCCAGCACATAGGCCACAATGCTGCCCGCCGCGCTGCCGCGCCCCGGCCCGACATAAATGTCCTTCTCCCGCGCCGCCCTCACCACGTCCCACAAAATCAAAAAATACCCGACAAAACCCATGGACTTGATGATGGAGGATTCCATGTCCAGCCGCGCCTGGGCGTCTGTGTGATTTTCACCATAACGGCTCACCAGCCCCTGCCCACACAGGCGGTCAAAGGTCTGGTCTTCGGTTTCGGTGGGCACATCACTGGTGAACCGGGGAAAGTAATACACCCGCTCGCCGCCGGATTTTTCCAGGTTGATGCGGCTGGCCACCTCCATGGTGTTCCCTATCGCCTCTGGGGTTTCAGGGAACAGAGGCGACATTTCTTCTTCGGTCTTGAAATAAAACTCGGCGGAATCAAACCGGAAGCGTTTTTCGTCGTCGAGAAAGGATTGGGTCTGGATGGCCAGCTTGGCTTCGTGGGCGGGCACGTCCTGGGCGTTCAGATAATGGATGTCGTTGGTGGCCACGAGGGGCAGGCCCAAGGACCGGGCCGCCTCGGTGAGCAGACGGCGGGCCTGTTCTTCTTCCTTCATGCCGTGGTTGTGCAGCTCCACAAAAAAATCGTCCCCAAAGGTTTTGCTGTACCAGTCAAAGGAGGCCTCGGCCCGTGCCGTTTCACCCTGCCGCAGCAGAAAGTTCACCTCGCCGTTGAGGCAAGCCGAGAGACACACCAGCCCTTCCCGGTGTTCGGCGATCATCTGTTTGTCTATGCGGGGCTTGCGATAGAACCCCTCCATAAAAGAACGGCTGCTGAGGGCCACCAGGTTATCAAGCCCCTTTTTGTTTTTGGCCAGCAGCACGAGGTGAAAAATCTTGTGGGTTTCATCGCGATCTCTGGCGCTGTGCTCGGCCATGTAAAACTCGCAGCCCACAATGGGGTTGATGTCCGCCGCACGGGCTTCGGTGATGAACTTGAGATAACCGGCCATGGTGCCGTGATCGGTCAGCGCCACGGCGGGCTGGCCTGTCTGCTGACAACGGGCCATCAAATCCTTCAACCTCACTGTGCTGTCCAGCAGGCTGTATTCGGAATGGTTGTGCAGGTGGACAAACCCCATGAGCAAGAGATTCTAATCAAGTAAACATTAGTTCGTGGGAATTGATGCCAGGGAAAAACCACCATGGACCCAAGCCACGCCCATACAATCCCGCCTGTATTTTTGCCCTGTTTTCATGACCCCCCGCACACAAACACTGCTCATGATCGCCGCCACCGCCCTGGTGTGTTTTGGCCTGCTTTCAGGTTATGGCCAACAATCCCAGGGCCTGACCCGAACCCGCCAGCAGGAACGCCAGAAACTGGCCACCGTGATGGAAGAAGTGCGCGCCCTGCAGCGCGACACCCCCCTGCTCTATCTCGAGGTGCTGAAAACCAATCTGGCTCTGGGCAAGCTGGAAGACCCCGGTCTGCTTCAGCAGGCCGAACAGCTCAAGGGCCGCATGGCGCTGCTCACCACCCTGTTGCCCAAACCCCTGTCGGCGCAGGGGGCCACGCTGCAATCCCAGATTGACGCCCTGACGCCGCTGGCACAAAGCCTGGGGGTTTCGCCCATTCTCAGAGACACACAGGTTTATCTTTCGTGGCGCAACACCATGGCCGAGAGCCGTTTTGAAGGCCGTGTGCTTCAACTCCAAAAGGGTCTGGGACAGCTTTATGACAACCTGCGGGCGCTGGACCGCCAGCAGCAGGAAAATCTTCAGGTGGCGCAAAAACGCCTGTGGATAGGCACACTGGCGGCGGCGGCCACGGCCAGCCTGCTGCTGATGGTGCTCGGATCGTTGTTGCCCACTGCCCCGACAACACCCAGCCGGTTTATGCCCCCACAGGGCGCGTCTTCTGTTGAAAACCTGCCTCCTCCCGCCTTTTCGTCAGAAGAACCCTTGTGGCAGGAACACAGGCCTCCACCGCTGCCCAGGGTTCTGCCAGAGGCGGAAACAACACCTTTTCCAGAACCATATCCCCAGCCCGTTTTTCCTTCGACGTTTTCCCCCGAACCCACTGCCAGCGGCACAGCCCCCCATCTGGCGTCTTCCACGGGTTTTGTTCACCACGAGGTGTTTTCACTTGAGGACACTATCTCCGCAGACTTCCCTGCCCCGGCAAATGAAACCGATTTTTTTCCAGCTCCAGAACCCGCCGCCTGGGAACACCCCGCAGGCGCGGCGGATTTTCCAGTGATGGACTCCCCCGCCGTCGCCTCTTTCACGGGTTTGAGCAACTTCGACCTGCAAAACGTCACGCCCCATGATCCGTTTTTTGTTCCAGCCCCAACCCTTTCGATCTCTGACCCAGAAGCCGGACAGGAAACTTCTTCACCAGAATCAGATGAACGGGAAACTTTTTTCACGCTGGGTTTTGAGCCGGACCAACCCCAGGAAGGCACATGGACAGCCAACCAAGAAAGCCCAGAAGAAGCGGCATGGGAGGAAACTGTTTCGCATGAAACGCCCCATGCGGAATATCCCCCACCCACACCCGAACCCGCCGACATTGAATCGCTGCTGATTTCGTCGGCGGCGGACGCCCTGTGGGTGGTGGAAGCGGGCGGCAATGGCGTGGTCTTCACGCAGGGGCGACTGCAAGAGGCCCTGGGCATCGCACCCGCCGAACTACGCGCCAAGCCCGCTGGCTGGCTCGAAAAAATCCACACCGAAGACCGGCCCCACATTCAGAGCCTGCTGTCAGCGGCGGTGGCTGCGGGCCAGTCCGTGGACCTGTTTTATCGCAACACCCTTCAGCCCCTGGGCTGGGTGGCCCACCATGTAACGCCCGAAAAAACGGATGGCCGACTGAAACGCGTGCTGCACCAGCTCTGGATCAAAACGGTAATGGAAGACCCGGAGGAAACACCGCCTCCACCCACACCAGAGGTTCCCCCCACTCCACCGGAACCACCCGCACCCACCAACCGCGAAATCTGGCTGGTGGCGCTTTCTCCCACACTTGCCGCCCTGCTGGGAAACCCGCTGAAGCAGGAAGGATTTTCATCCCGGCCCATGTCGCCAGAAGAAGCCGCCACCGCGCTGCCACAAACAATGCCCTCCGCCATCGTGGCCGACGCTGACGCCCTGGGGCCTGAAACGTGCGGATGGTTGTGTGATCACACCAGCCGGTTTCCCGCGCTACCGGTTTTGATTCTTGGTGCGCTGCCCGCCAGTGCATCACCGTCACCCGCCATGCAAAGCATCACCAAACCTGTATCACCCAATTCCCTGGCCCAAATTCTGCGCCAAAAACTTTGAGTGGATGGCTGTCTCCCGGCGTAGCGGCGATGTCTCCATCGCCGTTCAGGCAAAACACCGTGGGACACCGCGCCAACCCTACACATTGGTTGCGACCTCGCTAATATGCACACCGCATGGCAAGGGGCAAATTCAAACGAGCTAAAAAACCAAAGGGCACCGCCGAAACTCCGGCGTCTGCGCCTCCCCCTGCCAACGAAGAAGAACATCCTCACGAAGCCCACTTCGGCGAATTCACACTGGTGGAACACGTGGAAGAACTCCGTATCCGCCTGATGTGGAGCCTGCTGGCCATTGTGTTGCTCTCGGTGGCAGCCTGGACCCGCGTGGACGACATCAAGGCGTTCATCACCCAGCCCTACACCAACCTCACCCACAAAAAGCTCATGGTGGTAGCCCCCATGGAGGCGTTTCTGGCCAACCTGAAAATCGCCTTTACGGCGGGCCTGGTGGCGGCCTGCCCGGTGTGGCTCTATCAGGCGTGGCGGTTTGTCGCGCCGGGGCTTTATGGCAAAGAGCGGCGCATGGGCCTCACGTTGATTCCCGTGGGCAGCGTGCTGTTTGTGTCGGGCTGCGCCTTTGGCCATTTTCTGGTGGCCCCCATGGCGCTCCAGTTTTTTGTGGGCCAGGGCGAGGGGTTTGAAATCACCTTCACGCTGGAGCGCTACATGAGCTTCATGCTCAATTTTGTGCTCTCTTTTGGCGCGGCGTTTGAAATGCCCATCGTGATGGTGGGGCTGGTGTCGCTGGGCATTCTTTCACCCAAAACCATCAGCGGAAAACGCGGTTATGTCTACATCATTCTGGCCACGCTGGGGGCGGTGCTCACGCCGGGGGCGGACATCCTCTCCATGCTCCTGTTGTGGATTCCCCTCACCGTTCTTTTTGAAGGCACCATGGTGGTCATCCGCATTTTCGGCATTGGCAAATCCCATTGGGACAGTCCGCTGATCGGCGGTTGAGTGCTAACATCCTGCCGTGCTGCTGGAACGTCTTGAAGCGCTTTCCCGTGTCAGGGTGTTTGAACGCCTGAGCGCCGAAGACCTGCTGCGACTCGCCCAGTTGCTTGAAGAAAAACACGTCTCGCCAGATGAGTCTGTCTTTGAAGAAGGCCAGGCTGGTGACGAGATGTATCTGGTGGCCGAAGGCGACATCAACCTGCTGCGCCCCAAAGACGGCGCAGTGCTGGCCCAACTGGGGCCGGGGGCTTCGTTTGGCGAAATGGCCCTGTTTGAAAACACCCCCCGTAGCGCCAGCGCCCGCGCCGCCACCGGCGGACGCCTGCTGGTGCTCTCGCGCCGTGTACTGATGGGACTGATTCAGGAACGGCCCGACATCAGCTTTTCGCTTTTGGCCGACCTGAGCCACCGCCTGCGCGAAACCACCGCCAGACTGGCCTGACAAACATCAACCCGCCACCGACAAGGCGCTAATCTCGCCGGTCAAAACGTGCTCTGGGGCTTTTTTGTGTAATGCCGCCCAAGCCTGTTCCTTTACCTTCGCCGGGAGTCCTTCTTCACGGCACAACAACGCCAACGTGAGCACCCCCAGGGAAGACAGGATTTTTTCGGCGGTCAACCCAGTTTCATCTGCGCCAGAAAGCAGCGCTTGAACAAGCGGTTTGGCCTGGAGCCATTCCAGCAGCACTTCTTCTGCATTGGCCCGCGATGCGCCATTCGGTTGACCAAGCGCCTCCCACAATTCCCGCCACGCCTCCGACGCATGATTGGCCTGACAAATCACCTTCAGCGCCAATATCCGTCGGTGGCTTATTTCTCCCAGAAGACATCGATGCAAGACAGGGGAAAAGTCTGCGGCAAATGTTTTCAAACCGGCGCACTGCCCCAGCCCCTCCAGACAAGCTTCCATCACTTTTTCAGAATCCCACAACAGTGGCCAAACCGCCTCCCGCTCGCGCCATGTGGCGGCAGAATCCCAGCCAGTCTGCTCAAACAACGCCAATCTGAAATCATGGCCAACTGCCTTCAGCCATTGTTCAAAAGCAGGCTTTAGAGACGGCGGCGCACCGCAGAGCCAGGCCAGAAAAAAGGGAGGAGGGACTTCCAGACTCGTGGGCAAAAGTTGAATCAGCCGCCATTGCAGTTCATGGGGCAAGGCACAAAGCGCTTCTCCCGTCAGATTCTGGTTCAGAAAAAAGTCTGCCCGCCCCAGCCGCAGTGCCAGGGCCGCCAGAACCACCGGGTTTTCCTGTCCCTGCGCAGATTGAAAAACAGCCTCGGCCGCTGCGAGGCTGCCCCACCGGCTGAGGCTCATCACCCAGGGGACAAGGTTTTCTTGCGGCCCCGGCGCCTGCCCCGCCAGCAGGCGGGCGGGCACCGACAGAGCGCTGCTGGGGTTATCCAAAAACCGGTTGGCCAGTTCCGCCGCGCCGCTTTCATTTTTTTCGCCCAGCACGTTCAGCCACAGGGCCCATTCATCCAGACGCATGGACACCGCCGAAAGAAAATGCCGCAGGGGTGCGGGCAAAGGCTGGTCAGAGTCCCGCAGGGCCAGCATCAGCGCCGTGCGGTCTTCGTGACTGCCCTCCTCAAAAAAGCGCATCAGGCTGGCGAAAAAATGCTGAGGCCCCAGGTCCACCGCCAGCGCCATGCCCCGCTGCCGCACCGCACTTAATGGGTGATGCAAAAGGCGGTCAATTAATCGAACCGCCGCCGCGAACGGCAATTCACGAACCACCATCCGCCCTTCCTCAAAAATCCCGCCCTGACTCACCTGACGAAATACTCCCTGGCCAAAAGCCCTGCCCTGCCACCACAACACGGGCAACAACATCAGCAGCAACACCACCGCCCCCTTAGCCAGCGTTTGAATGTCGATGTGTTTGCCCTGCCACAACAACAGCCCGGCGGCCAGCAGACTGGCGGCGGGAATCACCACGCCGTTGAGCAACGTGCGCAGGGCGCGCCACTCGCGGGGCGGCAGACCGTTGACGAGCAGATTCTGCACGGGCGCTCTGAGGGCTGTTTTTCCCTCGCCCTGCACAAACAGCAACAGGGCCGCACCCACCGGAGAAACCGTCATGCCCAGCACCAGCGCAGCCCCCATGTGCAACAGGCCAAACACCGCGTTGGCCCCACCCACCCCCAGCCAGGTGATCCACCGTGCAGCCACCAGCCCCTGCAACACCATGGCCGCCACATTGGCCACGATTTCGTAACCCGCAAAAAACCGTGTGAGTTGCACCTGCTGGGGATAGGCCTGTTTCAACACCCGTGCAGCAGAGAATTCCAACAAGCGCGACGCAAAAATAAACAGGGCCGCCCCGATAAAAAGACTGAGCACCAACCCCGGAGAAAACGGCCGCCGTAAAAGCTGACCGGCAGAAACCTCCGCAGCCCGGCCAGTGGTCTGCATGGGCAGCATCTTTCTGGTCATGCCGGACAAAACCCAAACCGCCACGAACGACGCGGGCAACCCCAACAGCAGTAGCAACTGGTTGGGTGTTATCCAGTGGCTCAAAATCCGCACCAGCAACCCGCCCGACAACGCCCCCATGGGCAGGCCCAGAAAAAGCCAGCCCCCTTCTTTTTTAAGCGTTTGGAGCGAAAACAGCGTGGGCAACCACTGGCTGAACAGAATCAGGCCCAACAGCGATGACACAAAATGCACCACGAGAAAAACAAGCGTGCTGGCGGAGCCAGGAGCCAAACCGCACCAGATCATGGCCGCCCACAAAAAAGGCAGCGACAGTTTCAAAACTTTTTCCAGACTCTGCCCGGCGCTGGAACGCTTCAGCAGCCGGGGCAGACTCACCGCCGCCACCCCCAGCAACACGTCAGACAAAATAAACACCCAGGGCAAACGGGCTGGCCCGGCCTGGGCATAAAACAGCGCCAGACCAATACTGCGTCCAAGGGCCTGCGAAAGCCCCAGCAGTGTCACCGCCAGCACCAGCCGCCGGGGATTGTTTCCTTCAGTCGGCGCCATCACCAAAAATTTCTGGGGCCAAGCGGTCGGCAGGGCTGCCCGGCTTCACCCCTGTCAGATGAAAATTTTCGCCCGCATCATCCGGCGTGATTTCAAAACCCATTGATTGCAGCCGGGAAACGGTTTGCACCGAAGCTGACAGCGACACCCCACCCTTTGTATGAGAAAGCACTGGCGGCAAAAATTCGTGTTTTTCCGCCTCCCACAGCCACACCGCAGCCCCCTGTCGCAAAAGCGCCAGCGCACACAAAGCGGCCTGCGCCTCTGACTGAGACCCCTCAAACCCGGCGAGCCAGAGGTTGTCGTTTACCCGCTGCTGAAAACCTGCGTTGTGCTGTCTGAGCATGTCAAACGCCGGCTGGGAATTTTCTGAACGGCACAACAGCAACCACCGGGGCGCTGTGGGGATTTTTTCGGTCGTCTGTTGCTGAAAGGTGTGGCGCAGCCCCTCCAGCATCTGACCGAACTGCTGGTGAAGCACCGCCATTTCATCTGGCCCCTGGGGCGGCGGCGCGGGGCTGAGGTCGCCACTGGCCACCCTCTGGGCCAAGCCCCCCATGACTTCCAGCGGCCCCAGCACCCAGCGGCGCAACAACCACAACAACATGGCGCAGCAGGCGATGGCTCCCATGCCCAGCAACAAGGCCAGGCGCAGGCTCTCGGCCCGCATGCGGTCGTTCATGGCGTTGAGCGGCACCCGCATGGCCGCCACCCCCCGGAACCTGTGTTTGCTGCCATGACAACCAAAACATTTCTTGGTGTTGGGCAGGGGTTTGTAAATCCACAACTGCGGCCCCTGGGGCGTGTCGGTTTCGCGGGAGACACTTTTGCCCATTTTCAGGGCGGCCGCAAAACCCTCTGTTTTGAACCACCTGGGTTTGCGAGGAACTTCCTGTTCGGGGAAGTTTTCCCAGGTCCGTTCGTTCACGTCCAGAATGGTGTCGTTGTCCACAAAGGCCTCTTCACCGGTGCGGCGTATCACCACCAGTTCGGCCACCGTGAGGGGCGCGGCGGCCTGGGGAGAAAAAACCGAAACCCTGGGCCGGTGCTGCACTTTGTGGTGCTGCTCACCCAGAAAATCACGCATGGCGGTGTAAAGCTCGCGGGCCTTGTCGGGCCGCCCCACCAGCATGTTGCCCCTGAGGGACCGGAACAGCAGCGTGGCGTAAAGGTCATCCAGATAAAACAACGCGTCTGACCGGATGGCCTGACCCAGAAAATGCCGCTGAAGCACAAACACGCCCCCGCTCATCACGGCAAACAGCAACAAGGTCATCCACATCAGCCGCCGGGTGAGTTTCAATTTTTTTCCCGGCAAAAAGGCGTTTTGGCGTAATCAACAAAGGGAGGCAAGAAAGCCATTTTACCGGTGAAGTCGCCTATCCCGAAAAATGCCGTTATTTCAGCCGGTAAAGGCTCACACCGTTTTCATCAAAAACCAGTTCGGCGTGGTGGGCCAGCACATCGGCCACCACCCGCGAATAGGCGGGCGGCATGAAAGGCGGGCGGGGTTTTTTGCGCGATGCATTTTGCAGCAGCAGGTGGGTGACGCCCCTTTTTTGGGTAAGCGACAAAAACTGCTCCGTGGATTTCAGCCGCCACCAGTCCCAATATCCTTGAAAAAAAAGATGCCCAATGGTGTGAGGGCAGGTGAGCGGATAAGAAAGCGACAGGGTGTCCATGAGCAGCACCTTGCCCCCCTGCCCCACAATCCGGCAGGTTTTTTGATAGGGCGAATACAAATGATGGGTGCGGGTGAGATAGGCAGACGGCGTTTCCAGCCCCGCCACCACTTTCCACCGGTGAGCCGGTGAATCCCCGCCGGTGAGGGACTGCGCCATGTGTATCACCAGAACAATGGCCAGCACCGCCACGCTGGCCATTCGCCACGGTTTTTGCAGGGCACTCAGCGCACCACCCAGAAAAATCACAAAAACCGGCATCCAGGGCAACAGATGCCGGATGTCCTGCGACGCCTTGAACCACAACCCCACCGCCATCAAAAAAACCACACCGGCCAGTCGGGTGGTTCTGTTTGTTTTAGGAAGCGCAAAAATCGCCAGGGGCAGCAACACCAAAGCGAACGTGAACGGGCCGTGGAAGGCCTCTGCCTGCGTCAACCACCTCACCGGCAACAACAGAAAATCAAGCAGGCTGTCTCCCACGCCGCCATAACTGTGCAGGGCGGTTTCATAGTGCAGCACAAGGTGTTCATTCCACGCCCGCTGCCACTGAAACACGCCCCCCATGAACGGATAAAAAGGATTCCCCGTCCAGAGCGCGTTCCTGAGATAAACCGGCGACGCCCCCAGCAAGCCCAGGGCCAGAATTCCCACGCCCATCCCCCGGCTTGATCTGATTTTCAAAATCGCCCACCCACCGGCCAGCACCACCCAGGGCAAAAAGGTGTATTTCTGGCTCAACGCTGCGGCAAGGCCAAGCGACAGCAACAACCACCCCTGTTTGGATGACGCGTCCTCCAAGGTTTTGAGGAACCCCTGAAAAGCCACCACCACACACAAGGCCAACAAAATCTCCACCGCCAGCATCTGCATTTCCAGCACCACCAGCGGCAACACCAGCCACAGCAAGGGCATCAGACGGCCCGGCGTGGGGCCTGTTTTTTGGGTCGCCGCAGACAGCTCTGAAAAATGCGATGCAATGCCCCCAGCCACCACCAGAGCCAGGAAGGGATTGAGCCAGCGGGCCGCCTGATCCGGCGCAAACGCCATCAGCAGCAAACCATTCATTTCCAGCAACATGGGGAAAAACCCGTGGTGCAGATCCCACGCCGGTGTGATGGCCCCTGCCCTGAGCCACCGGGCGGGCATGGCCAGATGATAGTTCCAGTCGTCATAGGCAACGCTGGGGGCCTGTGTGCCCGTGGCGGCGGCCAGCCAGGCCAACAGGGCAACCACCATCAGCAGCACAAAAATCGGCCCCTGTTGTTTCACGTGGAGCAAAAACACTGTCAAGTGGTTTTGGAATTTTTCCCGAAGCTCCCAACAGGTTTGCAGGCCATGCCCCACCAGCAGCAGCCACACCGCGCTTAAAAGAGGCGGTTTCAGAAGCCCCGCCAAACCCAGCAACAACACACCATGGTGTATCACCAGCAAACCGGCCAGCAGACAGGCGGCCCAACCAGCCCCTCTAACAGGGTGTTGAGAAAGTCCCTCCTGGACTTTTTCAACCGGTTTCGCTTGGGCAAAACCCTCGCTCAACCGCGCATTTGCAGGGGTTTTTTGACCCCTGCAAGCGGTAAAATCCATCCTTGGATTTTGCAGGGTGTTTATCAACACCCTGTCAAACAACCGCCTCCCCAACGCCGCTGCCGCCATCAGGTGCAACAACGCCAGCAGGGGAGAAACATGAAGAAGCACTGTTTTCATGCCTCAGCCCTTCCCCATCAATCCGCGAAGATACCACCGCAACACGGCCACCAGACGTCCCAAACCCACCGGAGCAGGTTGGTGCAGTGAAAACGCCAGTTGTTGCGCGGTGGGCCACAGGGCGCGGGCAAGGAGCGCCGCCCCTGCCCCCGGCGGGCGTGTCAGCCACAGCAGTTTTTTGCTGAAGGGTGCGATGGGCCTCTCAATTGTGGGCCGGGTGAGGTGCAGTATTTTTTCCTGATTCATGCTCAGGGCGAGGCAGTCCGGGGAAATAAAAAAATCAGCCGTTTTTTGCGCCAGATCAACATTAGACCAAAGGCCAAAGCCCTCCAGCGCTTGTTGATGGGAAAGAATCTGCTCCCCCACCGGCGCAAGGGCGGTGAGGTGAATCAGATCCCGCAGCGTGTGATTGCGGGCGTAACCATCTCGCGTCCAGCGCAGCGCCACAATCAGCCACCGGCCCAGCGGCGTCAGATTTTCCACCAAAACGCCATGTTGCCAAAACCAGCCCATGAAGTTCCCCGCCGGGTCTTCTCCCGTGTGGCGCAGGGCGTGACGGTCAAAAAAATGGTGATGTATTTCCACCACCACTTTTTCTCGGGGCGCACGCAGGGCCACATCGTGAAAATACTCCGGCTCTGCCATGGCGGCGTAACGGTTCACCGGCGTGTAACCGGCCCCGCCAAGGGCCTTCAGCGCCGGGCGCAACTGGCCCGGCTGCACCAGCAGATCCACATCCTGCGTGTTGCGTTCGCCATCCGGGATTTTCAACGTGCGTTGCAGGTCCAGCCCCTTGATGGGCACTGCCGACAAACCAGCCTGTTTCAGCACGGCCATGGCGTGGTCTTCGGCCCCCAGCAATCTGATTTCCCGCGCCCGCTGCATCAGCCGCCTGCGACGCAAGCTTTCCAGCAAATCGGCGGGCAACAGGGCCGGGGCGGCACACTGGTTCAGAAACACACCCGCCAGCCCCAGTCGCATGAGCACCTCACGAAAGGGCGCGGAACACAACGTCGCCCATTGGGGTGACTCAGACGAAATCGGCAAAAAGGGCCATTGAAACAATGGCCGCAGGGCCTCCAGTTCTCCCAGCAGGTTTTGCCGCGCCACAGGGCCAGTATAAAAACATTGTGGATTGAGGCGTTTTACAATGCCCCGATGCTGCTGTGTGTGGACATCGGGAACTCGAACATCACCACGGGGGTTTTCCGCGACGAAACCCTGGTGCATGAGTGGCGGCTGAACACATTGCAGGGCCGCACCATGGATGAATACGGCCTGGTTTTTATGAGCTTTCTGCGCCAGCACAAAATCAGGTCCCAGCAGGTCAAGGGCGTGGCCATCAGCTCGGTAGTGCCCCCGCTCAACCATGTGTTTCAGGAACTGTGCGCGAAATATTTCGAGTCACCGGCTTTTTTTGTGGAGCCGGGCATCAAGACCGGTCTGCGCATCCGCTACCAGAATCCCAAGGAGCTTGGCTCGGACCGCATCGTCAACGCCGTGGCGGGGCACAAGCTGTTTGGCGGGCCGCTGATTATTGTGGATTTTGGCACCGCCACCACGTTTTGCGGCGTGAGCGCGGCGGGAGATTATCTGGGCGGTGCGATTTTGCCGGGCATCGGTATTTCTACAGAAGCGTTGTTTGAGCGCGCCGCCCGCCTGCCCCGCGTGGACATGGCCCGCCCCGAAACCGTGCTGGGCCGCAGCACCCTGGCCTGCATGCAATCGGGCATGGTGTTTGGTTTTGTGGCGCAGCTGGAAGGCATGGTGACGCGGATAAAAGAAGCGATGGAAGAAGAATCTCCCGGCGGAAAAATCCGGGTGCTGGCCACGGGGGGATTTGCACAGGTGCTGGCCCGCGAAACCCATTGCATTGACGTGGTGGACCCGGACCTGACGCTGAAGGGACTGAAGGCTCTGTTTGACATGAACACCCGGCCTGAAAAAGCAAAGTGACAGGTTATTGCTTCATCTGGCTTAAAACTGGTGGCGCATTTGGCGGAGATTTCCTGACCAAAACCTTGGCCAACCTGCCGTCATTCCCGCGAAAGCGGGAATCCAGTAAAACATGAGAAAAAAACCAGTTCTGGTGGGGCAGGCGTCCCGCCTGCCTTCATCTTTAAATACGCAGGCAAGATGCCTGCGCCACCATAAAAAAACAGAAAAAGGTGCGCTGTTTTTCTTCAACTGGATTCCCGCTTTCGCGGGAATGACGCCATCCAAGGCGGGGCTTTCAGGCGATGTCTGACCCACCGATTCCGAAAATGCGTTATTCCTTCCAGCGAACATTCGAGACAGGCTGCTGCACGTCTTTCTGTTTTTTAGCCAGGGTGGCCAAGCGGCCCTTCAGGTCCAGATAACTGCGCCCATCCAGCTTTTGGCCGCCATACAGATACCACTCCACCTGATCGCTGGTTTCCGAGGCGGTTTTGAGGTCTGCGGTGCAACGGCGAAACAGTTCACGGGGGGTTTGTTCATCTCCCCTCAGCGCACCGGCAGCCTGCAGATTGTGCCGCAATATTTGCAGTTCCTGAGCCAGTTGTTCGGCAAGACGGGCTGATTTTCCGTCTGACCCGAAACCCCAAAACGATTCACCCTTTCGGCGGTTTTTGCGTATCAGCCACACCAGCAGACCCAGGACTATCCACACCACCACCACCACGGCCACCACCACCCACGGGTTTTGTTTCAAAGTTTCCGTGGCGACCAGTGGTTTTTTTCTTTCCCATTTGCCTTCGCCGGGATAGGGCGGCAGACCGGCCAGGGGGTCTTCCTTGAGATTGCGCGGTGGCGGCGTGGCGTCGAACTCCAGCCAGCCCGCGCCGGGAATGTTCACTTCCGTCCAGGCGTGGGCATCGGAACCCCGCACCTTGAAGGTGCTGGACCCCACGTATTCACCCGTCGCAAACCCCACCACCACACGGGCGGGCAGCCCCACCTCCCGCGCCATCAGGGCCATGGCCTCGGCAAACTGGGTGCAATAACCCACGTGGCGGTCAAACAGCAGCGTGTCCAGCGTGCTGCCGCTCAACACCGGCGGCAGATTGGCGCTGTAACCAAAACGGTTGTGCAGAAACCCCTCAATGGCCATGGCCTTGGCAATGGGCGGCCCCTGACCCGCCACGGACCGCGCCACCCAGGCGGCGTGGTCTGACACCCGGCTGGCGTCCAGGTAAGGGGCAAAATAACTTTCCGCCACCGGCATGCTGTTGCCCGCGTGAAAAACCCGTGGCGAAAAATCGTAAGTCCACTGGCCCCACTTGCGTGTGGGTTGCCCGGTGAAAAACACGTCTTCGCTGTTGACCCTGTCGGGCAACACGGGGCCTTTCATGTAATAAGTCCCGGCGGGGTGCAGCATCAGGCCGTAGGTGTTTTTGTGCAGCGTGAGTTTCAGCGTGCGTTTTTCCTGACTCTGGTTCACATCCGGCATTGCGGCCACCGAGGCCCCGGGGCCGTTCCGGTTCAAACCCACGGTCACGGGGTGATAACGGGTGCCCCCCATTTTTTCCAGAGGGTGCCATCGTTTTCCGTCGAAATACCCCAGGGTCTGTGTACGCAGGCGCGTGGCCTTGGGAGTGAAATAGGAATAAATCACCGTGGCGTCATCGGTTTTGGGCACACCCTGCCAGTCAAAGGGGGCCTGGGGGCTTTCGCGCTGGGCCCGGTTGGTGAAATTGCCGCCGCTGCATTTGCCGTCGGCGCAAACCGAGCCTTGGCCTTCCCCGCTCCCACGTCCCTGGCCGCCCCCCTGGCCGTCACCCTGTCCGCCCCCGCCCGTTGGCGTCTGCTCGCCGTTTTCTTCAAAGGCAGTGGATTCCGTGCCTTCTTCCCGGTCCAGGCCCGACCCCGCACCGGGGGTGTTGTCCGGCGCAACGTCGCGGCCTTCGCGGCTGTCCATGCCGCCGCCAAACTGAAAATCATCCCCCCCCCGGTAATCTGAAGGCGTGCCGGGCGCACCGTCGTGGGCAGTGCCCATGGGCGTGTTGTTTTACCCGTTGGTGCGGCCCGGTGTTTCCTCATGCTCAGCGGCGGCGTTGTCGTTGTC
>CAYJOG010000006.1:0-18922 GCA_964371695.1 uncultured bacterium | reverse complement strand
ACTACGCCCTGTTCGGCCAGGAGGTCAACGGCAGCACCTGGGCGCTGGCGCGTATGAACATGTTTCTGCACGGCAAAGACGGCGCCCGCATCGAGTGGGGAGACACGCTGAACAGCCCCGCCCTGGTGGAGGCCGACAAGCTCATGCGCTTCAATGTCGTGGTGGCCAACCCGCCGTTTAGCCTGGACAAGTGGGGGGCGGAACACGCCGAGGAGGACCGCTTCAACCGCTTCTGGCGGGGTACCCCACCCAAATCCAAGGGGGATTACGCCTTCATCAGCCACATGATTGAGGTGGCCCTGCCCAAGGAGGGCCGCGTGGCGGTGGTGGTGCCCCACGGGGTGTTGTTCCGGGGGGGGAAAGAGGGGTTGATCCGCCGGAAGTTGATCGAGGAAAACCTGCTGGACGCCGTCATCGGCCTGCCCGCCAACCTGTTCCCCACCACGTCCATCCCCGTGGCCGTTCTGCTGTTTGACCGCTCACGGGAAAAAGGCGGGGACCGGCAGAAGGTGCGGAACGTGCTGTTCGTGGACGCCAGCAAGGAGTTCTTGCCCAGCAAAAACCAGAACAGCCTCTCCCCGGAGCACCTGGAAAAAATCGTGGCCGCCGTGCAGGCCCGCCAAACCGTGGAGAAGTACGCCTACGTGGCCCCGGTGAAGGAGATTGAGGAGAACGATTTCAACCTGAACATTCCCCGCTATGTGGACACCTTCGAGGAAGAGGAAGAGATCGACATCGCCGCCGTGCAAAAGGAGATCGACCGTCTGGAAGCCGAACTGGTGGACGTGCGGGCCAGGATGAAACTGCACCTGAAGGAGTTGGGGGTATGAGCGGCAAGAAAAGCGAGAAACCCGCCTTGGGTAGCGAGTTGAGTCAAGCCCCAGTTGTCCGGAATTTCCGGACAACTGACGCAGACGGTAAGCACAACCTCACCCGGCACTACCGGGACACCTTCTTCTTGGTGGGGTGCGAAGAACGGTTTAGAAGCCGAACTGTTGCAAATTTTGCAATAGTTCAAGGGGGAGCGGATTTCGGTCTTTCTCCCAAGGAACCCAGCATATGAGCGAAGGAGAATTGATCCTATATCGAACATTAGACGGTCAGGCAGCGGTGAGCTTGCGGGCCGAGAAGGACACCGTTTGGCTGACCCAGGCCCAGATGGCAGAGCTTTTTCAGACTTCCAAACAAAACATCAGTCTGCACATCAAGAATATTTTGTCAGAAGGTGAACTGTTTGAAGCCTCAACTATCAAGGATTCCTTGATAGTTCAAACAGAGCGGGGTCGCCCGGTTAAGAGAACCACCTACCTCTATAACCTGGACATGATCCTGGCAGTGGGCTACCGGGTGCGGTCTCCCAGGGGCACCCAGTTCCGGCAGTGGGCCACGGTGCATCTGCGAGAGTATCTGGTCAAAGGGTTCGTCATGGACGATGCCCGGCTGAAAGAGCCGGGGGGCTGGGATTACTTCGACAATCTGCTGAAGCGCATCCGGGAAATCCGGGCATCGGAGAAGCGGTTCTACCAGAAGGTGCGAGATCTCTTCACGACGGCAGTTGACTACGAGTCCAAAAGCGATCAAGCCCAGCTTTTCTTCAAGAAGGTGCAGAACAAAATGCTGTGGGCCGTCACTGGCCACACTGCGGCGGAATTAATCGTGAACCGCGCCGACTCGGACACCCCCAACATGGGTCTTACCAGTTGGAAGGGCGACCGAGTGCGCCAGGGGGATGTCACCATTGCCAAAAACTATCTGTCACAGCCGGAGATTGATGAACTGAATCGCATTGTGGTTATGTACCTGGACCACGCCGAAGACATGGCCACGCGCAGACAACAAATGACTATGGCGGATTGGGAAATCCGACTGGACGCATTTTTGGAATTCAACGAACGGGATGTACTCACCCATGCCGGGAAGATGCAGGCCAAGGTGGCGGAGCGTCTGGCTGTGGAACGCTACGCGGAGTTTGACGGAAAACGCCGGGAGGCGGAAAGGCTTGCTGCGGATGCAGAAGATGTGAAATTGCTGGAGCAGGTGGAGAAGAAGTTGGCGAAGGGTGCTGCGAAGAAGAAGCCGGGGAAGAAGAAATGAAACAACCGCTAGGCAACCTTGCCAAGTTTGTTTCTGGGGGAACACCCAGCAAGCAGAACCCAGCGTTCTGGGGTGGTGACACACCTTGGGTTTCTGCAAAAGACCTTAAATCCATTCGAATTTCAAAATCCATTGAGACTTTGAGTGATGAAGGGCGAAAGGTGGCGTCCCTCGTCCCAAAGGGAGCGATACTCCTTCTTGTCCGTGGGATGTCCCTCTTCAAGACAATCCCCTTGGGAGTAGCTGATCGAGAACTTGCGATCAACCAGGATGTAAAAGGACTGGTTTCGCTCAATGGCGTGTCATCCCTTTTCCTGGCTTACAGCCTCCTTGCTCAAACAGAGAAATTACTCCAAATGGTAGAAGCTGCTGGGCATGGGACTGGTCGTCTGGATACAGATGCCCTTAAAGAGTTGTTGATATGGGTGCCCTCCAAAAAAGAACAAACGCTAATCGTCGAAATCATGACCACTTGGGACACCGCCATCGAGAAGACCGAACAACTGATTGCGGCGAAGGAGCAGCGGCTTGCCGCCCTTTCCCACTTATTGCTGTTTGGGAAGAAGCGAGTGGAGGGGAAAAGCACTTCTCTCCGCAAGGCCCCTCACGGACCACCCCTACCCAAAGACTGGCTATCTGTGGAAATCGGACAAGTGGCTCAGGAGGTTTCCAAGTTCAACAGGGCAGACAAAAAACTCCCCGTCCTTTCCTGCACGAAACACAGCGGATTGGTGGACTCACTGAAGTACTTTGACAAGCAGGTGTTTAGCCATGACACCACCAAGTACAAAGTGGTTCAAGGCAACCAGTTTGCCTACGCCACCAACCACATCGAAGAAGGTTCCATCGGCTATCAGGACCTTTCCCCAGCAGGACTGGTCAGCCCCATTTACACCGTGTTCAAAACCGACCCTTCCAAGGTCTGTGACGGCTACCTATATAAGTTACTCAAAACCGAGACCCTCCGAAAAGTCTTCGAGGCCAGAACCAACGCCTCCGTCAACCGACGCGGTAGCCTGCGCTGGATCGCATTCTCAAAGATTCACATCCCTTTGCCCCCGCTTAACGAACAAGTGGCCATCAACACAATTCTGGAAGATGCCAGACGCGAAATCGCCCTTCATCAAGAAAACGTGGCAGCATTAAAAATCCAAAAACGCGGCCTCATGCAAAAACTCCTAACCGGGGAGATCAGATCAAAGGGAATCGACACCTAATGGCCCGCAAATACACAAACCCGGATGACGAAGATCATGGCAAACTGATTTTGGAAGAGGTGTTCCCGAATTGTGTTGAGGTTTTTTATGTCCCTTCAGTGACAAAACTCAATCAATCTAGCCTAAACGCAGAAAAGCCCGATGATTATCGCGTGTCGCTCCTACTCATCAATGGGCAAGACAATTTTTTAACCATTAATCCCACAAACCTCCTCGGAGGGCATCATGACTATTTAAAACCCAAGCACTCTAAAATAAAAGCGATCACGATAGATGGCTCTGGAATTGTATATTCAAACTTTGACAGAACCATCCCCACCAACCAAGAAGAAGTAGTAAAAATGCTTGAGGACCTCCCGTCAGGCTTTACAAAGGACTACGATTTTGGCCTGGGCCTTGCAAAAGAGTATTGGCATATCATTCATGCCATTGAAGAACTATCCGATTGCGAAGAGATCGTCATATCAAATAAAGAAAAAACCAAAATCGACGAGAACTTTTCCATATTTATGATTTCTTGGAATGATTTTGAAAATGCCAGGAGAGGACTAAACAGCATTTCGGATCTGGGGCAAATAGCTACAAGTACAGTCAAAGAAACTACTGTTTACAATCTCTTTTGTCAGCGGCTTGGAAGGCCACTTAAAGACATCAAATTTGGAAGACACCCAGTAAGAAGGTTGATTACTTCGGTAGCACAAGGAACCGTGCCTATTGGTGATAAAGAGCAAGAAGAAGTCTTAAAAGCAATTACGGATAGCGCAAAAACGCTGGGTAAAGAAAAACCAGAAAAACTTGCCAAGCTTCAAAATGATATCGAACTTCTCTCCTTAGACTTACTGATTAAACACTACGAGAAAATGATGGCCCAAAGTTTGGAGGAGAGCGCCTGGCAAACATTTTTCAATGATAATCCATTTATTTTAAATTTTGCGTTTGGTTATCCAATTGTAAAAATCCATGGACAGGCGTCTATGGGTGGGCTCAAGCTATCTGGGCCTGGGAATAAAATTGCAGATTTCCTCGTAAAAAACCGTCTTACAAATAATATGGCTATTTTTGAAATCAAGAAGCCGAATTCTAAAATATTAAATAAAGAAGAATACCGGGAAGGCGTATATACACCTTCGTCTGAACTTTCCGGCGCTATCACTCAAGTCCTTGACCAAAAATATAACCTGCAACGCGAGTTCGCCTCCTTGGTGACGAACAGCCGGACTTACGATATTGAATCTTACTCCGTGCACTGCTGTTTGCTGATAGGGACAACACCCGACGGCGACAATAAAAAGAAATCCTTTGAACTTTTTCGACGCAATTCAAAAGATGTTGAGATTGTCACGTTTGATGAGCTGCTTGGAAAAATTAGGCAATTAAAAGAATTCTTGTCAGGTAGTAAGGAGGCAGGGAATTAATGGACGGATTTCGCTTCAACGAAAAATACTTGTCGCAGATTCCCGCCCTGCAACTGCTCATCAACCTTGGATTCACCTACCTGCCACCCCAGGAAGCCCAGCGGGCGCGGGGTGGCAAGCTGGGCAATGTGCTGTTTGAAGAAATCCTTCGGGAGCAACTAAAAAAAATTAACCGCATTCAGCACAAGGGACAGCAGTTTCTTTTTTCTGAAGAAAATATCCAAACGGCCATCCAGCGGTTGAAAAACGTGAAGTATGACGGCCTGCTGAAAACCAATGAAGCCGTTTATGACCTGCTGACGCTGGGCATCGCCCTGGAACAAAATATTGAAGGCGACAACCGTAGCTTCACGCTGAATTACATCGACTGGAAAACCCCCGCCAACAACAGTTTTCATGTCACCGCCGAATTGCCCGTGGAGCGCACCCGCAGCCACGAAACAGCCAGGCCTGACATTGTGCTGTTCGTTAACGGCATTCCGTTTGTGGTCATCGAATGCAAATCGCCCAAAGTGGAAGTGGATCAGGCCGTGTCCCAAACCATCCGCAACCAGCGGGACGAGTACATCCCCAAGCTGTTCACCTATGCCCAGATGGTGCTGGCGGTGAACAAAAACGACGCCAAATATGCCACCACCGGGACAGCAGCCCGCTTCTGGTCCGTCTGGCACGAACAGACGGACAACCCCACCGCCCTGACACCGCTGGTGAACCAATCCTTGACCCCGGTGGTGAAAGACCACCTTTTTTCCGGTGAGGAATTCGTCAAAGCACGAAAGTTTTTCGAGGACCTGGAAGCCAGCGGCCCCCGGCAGGTCACCGGCCAGGATGTGACCCTGCACAGCCTGTGCCGCCCCGAACGCTTGCTGGACATGGCGCTGCAATTCACCGTGTTCGACGGCGGACTGCGCAAGATTGCACGCTACCAGCAGTTCTTTGCTGTGAAGCGCATTGTGAACCGCGTGAAAAAGCGCGACGCCACAGGCCGCCGCGCCGGGGGCATGGTGTGGCACACGCAGGGGTCCGGCAAGTCCCTCACCATGGTGATGCTGGCCCGCGCCCTGGCGTTGGACCCGGACATCCGCAACCCCCGCATCGTGCTGGTCACCGACCGGGTGGACCTGGACAAACAACTGGGCAGCACCTTCGCCGCCTGCGGCCTCACCCCTGAACGCGCCGACAGCGGCAGGCACCTGCTGAAACTGGTGGCCGAAGACAAAGCCCACCTCATCACCACCCTCATCAACAAGTTCGACAAAGCGCTCTCTCACAAAAAACACGCCGAAGACAGCGCCGATGTGTTCGTGCTGGTGGACGAAAGCCACCGCACCAACTTCGGCAGCTTCGCCGCCCGCATGCGCCAGATGTTCCCCATGGCCTGCTACCTGGGCTTCACCGGCACGCCGCTGAGCAAAAAAGAGCGGAACAACTTCGAGAAGTTCGGCGGGCTCATAGACACCTATGCCATCAATCAGGCGGTGAAGGACGGCGCCGTGGTGCCGCTGCTGTACGAAGGCCGTCACGTGGAGATCACCCAGAACAAAACCGGCATCGACACCTGGTTCGAGCGCCACACCGAGGGCCTCACCGGCGAACAAAAAGCCGACCTGAAAAAGAAATACAGCCGGGCAGGCATGTTGGGCAAGGCCGATCAGGTCATCTACATGCGGGCATTCGACATCAGCGAGCACTTTCGCCAGAACTGGAAGGGCACGGGCTTCAAGGCCCAACTGGTGGCCCCCAACAAAACTTCAGCCCTGCAATACAAAAAAGTGCTGGATGAGATCGGCCACGTGAGTTGTGAAGTGGTCATCTCACCCCCCGACGCACGGGAGGGTTACGAAGAAACCGACGAAGATGAATCCACCGATGCCGTGGTGGCCTTTTGGGCCAAGATGATGAAGCGCTACGGCAGCGAAGAGGAATACAACAAACAGGTCATCAACCAGTTCAAACACGGGGAGGACCCGGAAATTCTCATTGTGGTGGACAAGCTGCTCACCGGCTTCGATGCCCCCCGGAATACCGTGTTGTACCTCACCCGCACTTTGCGTGAACACACGCTGCTGCAGGCCATCGCCCGCGTGAACCGCCTGTATGACGACGACGAAGGCAAGAAGCCAAAGGAATGGGGCTACATCCTGGACTACGAAGGAATCCTTGGAGAACTGGACAAGGCGTTGACCACCTACAGCGAACTGGAAGGCTACGACGAACAGGACATCGCCGGGGCGCTCATCAGTCTGAACGAAGAAGTGGCCAAGCTGCCCCAACGCCACGCCGACCTGTGGGACATCTTCAAGGAAATCAAGAACCAGCGCGACGAGGAAGCCTATGAACAGTTGCTAGGCGACGAGAAAATCCGCAACGAGTTTTACGACCGCCTGACCGCCTTTGGAAAAACCTTGCATCTGGCGCTGTCCAGTGAGCAGTTCATCACATCCACCCCGGAGAAGAAGGTGGAAGGGTATAAAAATGATTTGAAACGATTTTCCAACCTACGGGTAGCCGTAAAGCTCCGCTACGCGGAAACCATCGACTACCGGGACTACGAACCGAAGATCAAAAAGCTGCTGGACACCCACCTCTCGGCCAGTGAAGTGATGCAATTGACCGACCCGGTGAACATCTTCGACGAAAACGCCTTTCAGGAAGTGTTGGCCGAACAGGGCCACGGCAAACCCTTGGCCGCCCAGGCCGACACCATCGCCCACGCCACCAAAAAGGCCATTCACGAACGCCTGGAGCAAGACCCCGCCTTCTACACCAAGTTCTCAACCATGATCCAACAGGCCATCGACAATTACCGGGCCAAGCGCCTGTCGGATTTGGACTACCTGAACACTGTCAAGGACATCCGGGACGCGGTGGTGAACCGGCGCACCAAGGACGTGCCCCCCAGCCTGCAAGGCAACGACGACGGCGCGGCGTTCTATGGCGTGCTGAAACCCTTCTTCATGGGTCATGCCGATGAAGAGGCTGCCTCGGCCATCACCGTCAAAGCGGCCTTGGACATCCTGGGCATCATCCAGCGCAACAAAAAAGTGGGCTTTTGGGATGACCTGGATGCCCAGCGCCTGACCCACAACGATATTGACGATTACCTTTATGACCAGATCGAGGGGCAGGCGGGGATTCCCCTGAGCAACGAGAACAAGGACCACATCCTGGAAAAGACCATGGAGCTGGCCCGGCACAGGATGGTGGTGTGATGCTGAGCAGTGGGCAGATCCAATACGGTGGGGAGACTATCCCCTTTGAGGTGGAAGAACGCCCCCGGCGGCGCACCCTTGGCATTGAGGTACACCCCGATGGTCAGGTGCTGGTGCTGGTCCCCCCGGACAGTAGCGAGACCCTCATCATGGAAAAACTTCAGTCACGGGCAAAGTGGATCAGCCGCCAACGCACGGGATTTGCTCAATATGAAGAAAGGGAAACCCCTCGCCTTTACGTCAGCGGAGAATCGCACCGTTACCTCGGCAGACAGTACCGTTTGCGGGTCCGGGGCATCGCGCCGGACACCCCCAAGGACCGGGTCATCCTCACCAGAGGAGAACTGGTGGTAGCTGGCCCAACCGCGCTACCACCCGACCGCGTGAGAACCATCCTTCGAAAATGGTATCTGGACCGGGCCAAGACGATCTTTCCCGAAGTCCTGGAATCTTGCATCCTCCCCTTTGGCCGCAAGGGGTTTGCCAGCCCCCCCATCCTCATCCGGGAGATGAGAAGCCGCTGGGGAAGCCTCTCCCAAGGGGGCCGGATGATGCTGAACACCAACCTGATCCAAACCCCAAAACCTTGCATCGAGTACGTCATCACCCACGAGTTGTGCCACCTGATTCACCGGGACCACAACGCTCAGTTTTTCACCCTCCTTCGCCAGATCATGCCAGACTGGGAGGAGCGGAAACGCCGCCTGGAGCAGGCATGGAAATAAAACGATTTGGAGGACTCAACAAGCATCAAAACTTTGACAAGTATCGTCAATTCCCATATAGGCATCATCCCTTCCACCACAAGCTCACCAACCTTTGCCACAAAACCTGGAGTGAGAAAAACACCGCACGGGACATCGACAAATGAGCAAAAGCAAAAATCTCAGCAACCCCTTTTCCACAGGCGGTGGTGGTTTTCATTTTGAAGCGCATGTCCAGGCATCATTTGTTACGTTGATGCTTTCCGGCGGACATGCCCCCTGTCTTCCCTGCTGGCCAATTGTCGAAATCAAACTTCAGGGCAAGATTGATGGTTTTGAAACTGATGACCTCGTTGTTTTTGTAGAAGACACAATCAGCAAGGAGCGGCGAAAACTTCTCGGACAGGTCAAGCATTCCATTCCCATCACACAGGGTAGCTCCCTGTTCGGGGAGGTCATGCAGGCCGCTTGGAACGATTTCAATAACTGTGCAGTGTTCACAAGGAATAAGGATGTTATCGCGCTGATTACAGGGCCAATTAACGCAACCGATGCACACAACGCACAGTGGTTGTTGAACCAAGCGAGGCACACAAAAAACGTCGACGAGTTTTTCAGAAGAGTCTATCAGGAAAAGTTCAGCCCACCTCAAAGCGCCAAGAAACTTGAAGTCATTCAGCACCGCCTAAAAGAGGCAAACGGCGGGATTGATGTTCCAAAGGACAAGCTCTATGACTTCCTAAAACACTTCCATCTCCTCGGTTACGACCTGGGTAACGATTTCGGCGTTGTCTTGTCTCTCTTGCATTCCCACATTTCCCAATTTCAGCAACATCATCCACAGTGGGCTTGGTCACGAATTGTCGATATCGTACAAACTTGGAATCAGGATGCAGGAACAATAACACCCGGAAAACTGCCAGACGACATTCTGGAAGCCTTTAAGCAAAAGGCCGTGACAGAGATGCCTAAGGAATTTAAGGCCATACCCAATAGTCCTAAAACCGATTGGAGCCAGCACTCAGACGCAACCTACCTTGCTTTGGCAATTCTTATTGGAAGCTGGAACGAAAAAAGCGAGTGCGACCTTGAGTCGATAACTCAATTGCTCGGCATAAGTTACGACGAGTGGCTAACGAAGGCACGGGACATATTGCACTACTCTGACAGCCCGTTGTCCCTAAAAAATGGCGTCTGGAAAGTTAACAATCGAACGGAGCTTTGGGATCTGCTGGGATCACGTATTCTTGATCAAAATCTCGACACTTTTAGATCGTTGGCTGTTTCCATATTGCAAGAGCCAGACCCCGCTTTTGAACTGCCCGTCGACGAGCGTTACGCGGCGAGCATTCATGGCAAGGTTCTGAAGAGATCACACATGCTGCGAGAAGGAATCGCCGAGGGTTTAGCCATTTTGGGCAGCCTTCCCGATGGATGCAGCAACTGCTCGCTTGGGAAAGCTGAATCAACCTCTGCGCGAGTGATACGCCAACTCCTGACCGGTTCTGACTGGGTTTTATGGGGTAGCCTGAATGGTCTACTTCCCACTCTGGCTGAAGCCGCACCCGACGAATTTCTCAATGCCGTCGAGGATGCATTGCACCTGACGCCCTGCCCATTTGATGAACTTTTTTCCCAAGAAGGCGATGGCTTCACCGGAGGTAATTATCTGACCGGCCTATTGTGGGCTTTAGAAGGCCTGGCTTGGGATGAGCAATTTCTGGTTCGGGTCTGTGTTGTGCTTGGCGAACTCGCCAGCCATGACCCTGGTGGCCGGTTGGCCAATCGTCCATCCAATTCGCTTGCGACCATACTACTCCCCTGGTTTCCGCAAACACTGGCATCTGTAGATAAGCGCAAGGTGGCTGTGCAGACGCTCCTAAATGAAAGACCGGAAATTGCCTGGAATCTGATCATCCAGCTTCTACCTGATCAACACAGAATCTCTACCGGCTCGCACAAGCCAAGCTGGCGAAAGACAATCCCCGACGGTCGGGAAGAAAGCGTAACCTCTCAGGAATACTGGCAACAGGTATCTATATATGGGGAGCTTGCGGTGGCTACCGCAGGCACTGACGCTGACCGACTCTCCGTGCTGATTGACCATTTTGACCATCTGCCCAGACCTGCCTTTGATCAACTTATTGAAGTCCTTGCCTCCCAAACCATTTCAGAACTTCCTGAAGAGCAACGACTTTCACTTTGGGAACACCTCACGAAATTAACACACCAACACCGCCGATTTTCCGATGCCCAATGGGCATTATCTGATGAACTGATCACCCGTATCGAGCAAGTTGCCAAACAGCTCACCCCAACAAATCCATTCAATCTATATCAGCACCTCTTTGAATTTAGCGATTCTCATCTCTACGACGAGAACGGCGACTGGGAGGAGCAGCGAAAGAAAATCGACACACGACGTGAAAAAGCCATATCGGAAATATTTCAGCAAAGTGGCATCAAAGGCGTCATTCGATTTTCTGAAGCTGTTTATTCATCCAGCCAAGTAGGGAACGCACTTGGAATCATAAATGACCCATCAATTGAACTGGACCTTCTGCCTCGCTTCTTGGATACACCAAATAAAAAGCTTAAGGCGTTAGCAAACGGCTTTATTTGTAAGCGCCACCACATCTTAGGTTGGGAGTGGTGCGACAGTATCGATAAATCCAATTGGACTCCCACGCAAGCCGGACAGTTTCTGACTTGTTTGCCTTTTTCCAAGGAAACATGGAATCGCGTTTCTGACTGGCTTCAAATGCATGAGGATGAATATTGGACTCACGCCAGCGCAAATGTTTATCAAACCGAAGGCGATCTTCCCATTGCCATTGAGAAACTCATGGAACATGACAGACCCCACGCTGCGATCAACTGCTTGTACAGAATGCGCCGGACCAAGCAAGCAATCGACACCAGTCAATGCGTTCGAGCACTACTCAAAGCACTTTCTTCCAGTGAGCCTAGCTACGCAATGGACGGGCACCATATTGTCGAACTGATCAAGTTTCTCCAGACAGAGCCTTCCGTAAACCAGGATGACCTTTTTAGAGTGGAGTGGGCATATGTTCCCTTGCTTTACAGTCCTGGCGGTGCAGCACCCAGACTCCTAGAAAACAGGCTGGCTAATGACCCCAACTTCTTTTGTGAGGTGATTCGACTGATCTACCGATCCAAGAAGGAAGACAAACCGTCAAAAGAACCCACTGAAGAATCAAAAGCAATCGCAAAAAACGCCTGGAGGCTTCTCCATGAGTGGACAATACCGCCTAGCACGCAAAACGATGGAACCTTCTGCGAAAAGAGATTCACTGAATGGCTTCAAATAGTAAAGGATGCATGTCTGGAGTCCGGCCACTTGGAAGTTGCACTCGCCAATATAGGCGAAGTTTTGATTCATGCCCCCTCAGATCCAACTGGCTTATGGATTCACCGCGCTGTCGCAGCAGCATTGAATCATCGCGATGCTGATCCCCTTCGGGATGGTTTTAGAACAGGACTATACAATTCACGTGGCGTTCATCAGGTCGACCCAACAGGCGAACCTGAAAAAGAATTAGCTTCAGGTTATGCTCTTAAAGCCGAAGAGGTAGAAAACGCCGGTTTTCAGCGACTTGCCCTTACGTTGCGCAACTTAGCTTCTGCCTACGAAAGGGAAGCTGAACTTATCCGATCCGAACATCAGCCCGAAGCATAATCTATTAAAACATCAACGACGCTCCAACACGTCCGAAATAGATGCCGGAATAGACATTTCGACCCCCACTCGGTTCAACCCAAATAGGCATGAGGAATCGAAACTCAAAAAATTTACCCCCTTCAAATCAGGGGTTTTGTAGAGGACTACGGAACGCGTTGACCTCTACACTGCTGAGACGGGGGCCAGACTGAGACAAAACAGCGCAGTTTTCTCCGGGGTGGTCGCCAGCGGCAGTCCTCTGGGGGAATGGCGTTTCGGCGGCTGGCCACAAAAGACCCTTCAAAAACAGGCGGTTTTTGCGGGTTTATTTTTCCCGGTGGGGCTGCAACGCAATCCGGGGAGCTTTAGCTCCCCGGTGCGTGAGACCCTTGCGGGTGCCGGTGGGGTGGAGGGAACAAATATCATTACAAAACGGTCTCTGAGACTGGAGCCTGAAAAAGGGTCATTTTGGCCTCGTCTTTTGGCGACTAAGCCGCTGTTCGCTGGGGTGGGCTGAGGATGGCCGGGCCATCCGGGGGTAGCCCCTCGATTTGGGCCGTCCAGGTGCCCTTCCAAGCTCCCCAATAAATATATCCAAGGCTGTTTTGCTGGTGTTTTTTAAATTCACCCCTGCCGGGCAGGTGCCCTGCTACCAGCTGTTTTTACCCCTTTTGCGATCCCACTTATTCACTTCCAGAGAACATCTTGGGCGCTTTTGGACCTGCGTATCCGCCAACCCGTCTAAAATCGTGTTACAAGTTTTTTCTGACCCCTGGGAGGTTTCATGATGGCCTTCAACACCCTTTGGGGCCTGATCGGCGGTTTGCCGGGGCTGGCCGCAGCCTTCAGGTCCGGTCTCAAGTCCTCTACCGATCTTCGTCTGGAGAACGCCACCCTTCGTGTCCAGATTCAGATGCTCGAAGACAAATTGAAAAGCTTGGGTAACAAAAGGTTTGCCAACCGGCCTGACAGACGCTGCCAGGAACAACTTCGCTTTCCTCCCCGGATGGACCATCCAGTCATACGGTAGCTTGGCCAGAATCTATTTCGCGTTGAAAAAATCAGGGTCAGCCATCAGTAACCAAGCCTTCGTGATGGCGTCAGCCTCCCGGCTTTCTCCCTCACGCGGCTTCAAGCTGCTCGCCTCCCGAAATTTGTACCGGACTGATACGAATGAACCTTGATCGGAACATTTTTTGGGTGAGCACGGGTTTTTTGCCCAAGAAATTGAAAAAACCAGAACAAAGTAGTCATAATCCGGCCGATTCTGGCACACAGCGCCTTCCCGCTCTTAAAGAAGGTGCCCGCCCAGAAGTTGGCAGCCCCTTGGTTATCCCTTTCCTGCCTTTCCTGGCTACTTTTCAAAAACACCCTTTTTAAAGGACAACCAAAAAATGAAAAAACACTTTTTGTTCTACAAAGGGCTCTCGTTGGTCCTGGTTGGGTTGGTGTGGTTGCTGAGTGCAGGCAACGCACAGGCGGGTTGGTCCAGCAAAGCAAGCCTTCCACTCTCCAACTACAACGGAGCCGATTTGGCCTATCCCTTGTCAGGTGATTATATCTATAGCCAAGAGGGCAACGGCCAAGTGGGTTTTGTGCGTTACAGCATCAGCAACAACACTTGGGCAGCCTTGACGCCCGTGCCCTCACATGGCGGCGGTGTCAACGCGGGCGGCTCCCTGGTTTACCTGGGGAGCGGAGATTACCTTTATTCCCTGCAGGGCAACCTCAACACCGGCCTGCAGCGCTACAGCATCAGTGGTAACAGTTGGACCACTCTGGCGAACGCCCCCGCCACAATAGCCTATGGTGGCGGCATGGCTTTCCCCGGCAGCGGGGATTGTCTCTATGTCCTGCGGGGGAATACGACAGATACCCTCTGGTGTTACAGCATCGCCAACGATAACTGGACGGCTCTTGCCAATGCTCCCGGACTCTTGGTAGATGGCGGAAAACTTGTTTCCACGGGGAACGATTTTTTATATGCCCTTCAAGGGGGATCAACGGTTTTTTTGCGTTACAGCATCAGTGGCAACAGTTGGACCACGATGGCTGCCACACCCAATGCCATTGGGGCTGGCGGCGCGATAGTGCATGACGGCGGCAACTATATTTATGCCTTTAAAGGTGGTTTCACCAACAATTTTTATCGTTATGACATCGCCCAAAACAGTTGGGCTACCCTGACAGGCACACCTGTCACGGTTAGTGGGGGTTCGGCGCTGGTGCGGGTCGCCAACCACAAGTTTTATGCGTTGACCGGAGGCAGTGATTTTTGGATGTATAACATCGATGAAACCGCCCCCACTGGCGGAACGGTGGCGGACAACGGCCAGTTTCAGACCAACAACGACAGCATCAGCGCCTCGTGGTATGGCTTCACCGACACCGTGGGGGTGACCGGCTACAGCTACAGCGCCTATCTCGCCGATGATGGCGTCAATGCTCTGGTGGCGTCCACCACCACCAACAACACCTCTATCAACGAGGCATTTTTTGACCCCGGCGATGGCAAAACCATCGTGGTCTACTTGCAGGCCAGGGATGACGCGGGAAACTGGTCTTCGGTGGTGAACAGCAACGGCATCACCATAGATACCACAGCCCCCACGACGGGCACGGCCAGCGATGACGGCACACACACCAGCAGCACCACCACACTGAGCGCCTCATGGACAGGCTTTAGCGACGCCACCAGCGGCTTGGCCGAATACAGCTACAGCATCGGCACCAGCGCGGGGGGCACCACGGTGCGTGACTGGACCAGCGTGGCCACGAACACCAACGTGAGCGCCACGGGCCTGAGCCTCACCAGCGCCACACAATATTTTTTCAACATCCGCGCCAAGGACAACGTTGGTAACCTCGGTGCCGTGGCCAGCACCGACGGCATCACGGTGGACACCACGGCCCCCGTCACCGGCACGGTGAGCAACGCGGGAGCCACCACCAATAGCAGCACACAACTCACCGCCACCATCGCCGGTTTTAGCGACGCACTGAGCGGCATCGCCCGCTACGACTACAGCATCGGCATCACAGCGGGGGGCGCCACGGTGCGGGACTGGACCGACAACGGCGCGGCCACCACCGTCACCGCCGCAGGCCTGAACCTCACCGACGGCACACAATATTTCATCAATGTGCGCGCCGTGGACAACGCGGGCAACACCAGCACCGTGGCCAGCACGGGAGGCGTCACCTATGTGGCCGACGCCGCAGTCCCCACGGCGGGCACCGTCACCGACGACGGCCAGTTCACCGCCAGCACCACCACGCTCAGCGCCTCGTGGACCGGCTTTAGCGACAACACCGCCATCATCCAGTACGAATACAGCATCGGCACCAGCGCGGGGGGCACCACGGTGCGTGACTGGACCACCGTGCCCGCCGCAGCGCGGGCCGCTTCCATTGCTGTTCCGTCCACCAGCGTGAGCGCCACGGGCCTGAACCTCACAAGCGCCGCGCAGTATTTTTTCAACGTCAGAGCCAAGGACGCAGCCAACAACGTGAGCACCGCCGCCAGCACCGACGGCATCACCGTGGACACCGCCTCCCCCACCACCGGCACGGTGAGCGACGAGGGAACCAGCACCAACAACGGCACGCAACTTGTGGCCAGTTGGACTGGCTTCGCCGATGCGCTGAGCGGCATCGCCCGTTACGACTACAGCATCGGCACGAGCGCCGGTGACGCCAGCGTGCGCGACTGGATCAGCGCGGGAACCAGCACCACCGTCACCGCCACAGGCCTGAACCTCACCGACCGCACCGTCACCTATTACGTCAACATCCGCGCCGTGGACAACGTGAACAACACCAGCACCGTGATCAGCACCGACGGCATCATTTACATCGCCGACGCCACCGCTCCCACGCCCGGCACCATCACCGACGACGGCCAGTTCACGAGCAACACCACCACGCTGAACGCCTCCTGGACCGGCTTTAGCGACAACACCGAGATCACGCAGTATGAATACAGCATTGGCACGAGCGCGGGGGGCGCCAGCGTGCGCGACTGGACCACCGTGGCAGGCGCGGCGCGGGTGGTCTCCACGGCCCCCCTGGCCGCCAGCCTCATCGCCACGGGGCTTTCGCTGGCCAACGGCAGCGCTTATTTCATCAACATCAGAGCCAAGGATGCCGCCGCCAACACCAGCACCGTGGCCAGCACTGACGGCATCACCGTGGACACCGCCGCCCCCGTCACCGGCACGGTGAGCGACGAGGGAACCAGCACCAGCAGCAAAACCCAGCTCACCGCAACCTGGACAGGCTTTAGCGACGCAGTAAGCGGCATTGCCGAATACAGCTACAGCATCGGCACCAGCGCGGGCGACACCAGCATAAAAACCTGGACCAGCGCTGGCACGGCCATCACCGCCACCGCCACGGGCCTCAGCCTGACCTATGGCAACACCTATTACCTGAACGTGCGGGCCAGCGACGCCCTGGGTCAACTGAGCACCGTGGCCAGCAGCGACGGCATTCAGGTGATCAGCGTGGGCGGCGACATGGACAGTGACGGCGACATTGACAAGGCCGACGCGCTGTTGGCCAACAAGTTTGCCACCGGCAAGGGCGCCCCCACGTCGGCGCAGATTCTGTTCGCCGACGTGGCCGTGCCAAAAGACGGCAAGATCACCACCGAGGACGCCAACCTCATCCTGCGCTGCGCCAATGGCACCATCCGAGGCAAGGCGGAGTTCCCCTGGTGTCCGGCCCTGGCCAGAGAGGCTGCCGCCTTGCCTGCGCAAGGCAATGAAGGAGGTGCGCCATGAACCGCCAATACCGATTGCTCACCCTGTTGGGTTCCATCATCCTCGCTACCCTGTCAGGCTGCGGCGGTGGACGGATGAGCACCCCGCCCATTGGCGGCGCCCCCGGTGCGCTGAACCTGCAAGGCGTGGTGAGCGTGCGCACCAACCTGCTCAGCGCCCGCACCGCCGCCGCCGCCGAAACTCTGGTGGCAGGGGCTACGGTAGCGTTTTATGAGGAAGGCCGAAACACCCCCCAGGCCCAGGCCACCACCAACGCCCAGGGCCGTTACACGCTGCTCATTCGCTCAGGCGTGCGGGGCCGTGTCCTTGTCACCCAGCAGAACCGTCAGCTCAGCGCCCTAGTCGTCACGGGCACCCAGACCACCGGCACTATTACGCGCAACGTGAGCCTGGAAAGCACGGTGGTGGAGGTCGCGCTGCGCGGCCAAACCACCGACAACGTGGATGTGGAGGCGATGGAGGAGCAGGTGCGCATTGGTGAGACCAGCGATCTGCTGCACGAAGTGTCCGACGCGTTTGTGGACAACCGCGCCCCGGCCCCCACACAAACGGTGGTGACGCAAACCGCTACACAACTGGTGACGGGAGAACAAACCACCACGCGGGACTGCCTGGCGGGCCAGGAATGGTGCGTGGTGGCGGCGAAGCTGGAGGTCTCCGGCTCGGCGGCAAACACCTATACCAGCCGCCTGCTGCTGCGGCGCGACCGCACCGATTCGGGCAACACGGACACCTCCACCGCCACGGTGGGGGCGGGGCATCTGGTGCTGCAACTGCCCAGCGGGTTCACGCTGCAAACCCTCACGGGAACCAGCGGCATGGTGATAGACCAGGGGGACGCGCAAACGGACAACACGGTGCAGATTTCATTTTTATATGGAGAGGAAGCGGGGTTTGACGAAGCCGCCAAACTGGCGGAGTTGACGCTCACCACCACCCGCACCCCCACGGCGGACGACCGCCTCTCCGTCACCAGCCAGCGGCTGCTGGGTGTGCTGAACGAAAAACGCGCCGCCACCCCCAACAGCACCCCAAAATCCGCCACCGCCGTGCCGTGACCCAAAAAATTCTTGGGCCCCATTCCTGTAAAACCCAAGACATGGGAAAAGCGGGCAATCATGCCCCGCGCCCCTGGCGGGGTGTCACCCTTCGTGCGAAGCAGGACAAACCGCAGTTGTCAAACGCTGATCATTCTTCCCAAAGCGGCCGCTGGCTGGCGTGGCGCACCCGAGCTACCTCCACCACGTCGTCCCGGACCATGAAAAAGACGACCCAGCGGGTGGCCTTGGCGTGTTTTCTGCCTGAGGTGTCGTAGGTGTGGACTCGGGCGAAACGGATGCCCGGCGGCACACCTTTGCGGTGAACCAGAGGAAAACGGTCTGCCCCCACGGTGAGTTCTTCAATGCACCGCCACAGCCATCGCGTGACCCGTTCGGTATTCAGCGGGTCGGCCTGGGCCAGCAGATAGAACTGGACAGCGGCAATGTCCTGCCGGGCGCGCTCAGCTACCCGGACGGTTCTTTTTTGCATCCGTCAGCCGCTGCTGCATTTCTTTTTTCACGTCTTCCCACGGGTGAACCCGTCCCGCCAAAATGTCCGCCACGCCCTCGTTGATGGCGGCCACGTCGGCGGCGCTCAGATGAAGGGACTCCGAGGACTCGCCAATGGAAATCGCTGTTTGGGCCTTTGCCTTCACGGGTTGATTGTACCACGCGGAGTCAATTGCCCATGGGTTCCCCCCGCCTCAGCAGACTGGCCAAAGTCTGAACGTGCCAGCGGTTGGCGGTGCGGGGGAGAAACCCGGCGGCGGGCAG
>CAYJOG010000005.1:14287-20068 GCA_964371695.1 uncultured bacterium | reverse complement strand
AGGCCCCCAGCAGACGCACGAAACAGGCCAGCACACCCCACAACACACAATCCCGCCAAAATATTTCAGGCATTCCTTCCCCGCTTAGGCCAAGCGGGTTTTTGGGGTTTTCATTTGCTGCCATGCCGCTGCGAGATGGGCTTCTCCGCACCTCTCAAGGCGTATGATAGGCACCTTGAAGCCCACAAAAACAGGATGGTTTTTGATGTTGCTGGCGGCGTGGTATCTGCTGCTGGTGATGCCGGGGTTGGGTTTTCAACCGTTGCGCATTGATGAAGCCGTGCAGGTGGGCCTTACCGAACTGCCGGTGCAGGACATGCTCCGCCAGTTGCCGCGAAACGATCCGCACCCCCCCGGTTTTCACCTGCTGCTGAAAGCCTGGAGCGCTGTGGCAGGCGTAAGCCCCTTTGCGGCCCGTGTCCCCAGTGTGATATTTGGGCTATTGGCCCTCTGGGCGATTTTTCTGCTGGGCCGTCGGCTTGGGGGCGTACGCACAGGCCTGCTGGCGGCGGGGCTTTTGAGCGGCTCCCTGTTTTTTCTGCATTACGCCCAAACCGCCCGCATGTACACATTACTGCTGGCCCTCACCACTTTTTCGCTGGCCAGCCTGCTGGCTTACATTCAGGAAGGCCGCTCCCGCGACCTGCTGGCCTATGCGCTGAACGGCATGGTGCTGGTGTGGGTGCATTATCTGGGCCTGCTGGAACTCTCGGTGGAATGGCTGCTGCTGCTGGTGGTGGCCCTGCGCACGCCCCACCTGCCCGTGCGCCGCCGGTGGCTGGGTTTGACCGGTGCGCTGCTGCTGGCCGTGTTGCCACTTTTGTTGTTGTGGCTGCACCCCATGCTGGATGCGCCCAGCAGGCGGTTCCCTTTTCTGGTGCCCTCTGGCGACCTGGGCGAAATTTTTCTCACCATGTGGCAAACCCTGTTGATGCTGCACACCGGCCCCGCCATGAGGGGTTACGCTGGCCCCTGGTTTGGTGTGTATACCGCGAGTTGCCTGGGCCTGTTTGGCGCGGGCGTGGCGGGCCTGTTTTTGTGGCGCAGGGAGCACAAAGACACCGGCACCCTGCTGCTGGCCTACATTCTGGTGGTGCTTTACGCCGTGCTGGCCATGCTCATCCGGGTCAACAGTTTTTATCAGATACGGTATTTCCTCAGCGCCCTGGGGCCCTATCTGGCCTTGGTGGCCTTTGGCCTGGACACCCTGTGGCGTAAAGCCGAAAAGGCCCCCTTGCCCCGTTTTTTACAGGCAGCCGCCTTGGGGCTCGTGGGCCTGCTGGCCGCTTCGCTGGTTGCCCCGCCCGCCACGCTCAGGGCACTGGTGCTCTGGCGCAGACACGAAGAAGTCCCTTACCGTCTGGCCGCACAAACGCTGAAGCGTTTTGACATTGAACGGGTGATTTACACCGGCCTGGAGCGCACCCCCATGGGTTTTGTGGCTCCGCGTCTGCCCGCCCTGTGGGCCAATGACAAAGAGCAACTGGCCCTGGCGTTGCAGGGGGCTGGCCGCCGCGCCGTGGTGGTTTATCCAGACATTGCCGACAGGCAAACCGTGGACAAACAGGGGTTCACCCCCTGGCTCAGGCCGTGGCTGCGCAGCCTGGGAGCCAAAGAAATCCTGCTGCCCGGCAGTCAGTCGCCCCTGGCGCTTTATCTGTTCAACCAGCCGGTGGGTTATCACGGCGCTGCCCTCAAGGCCCAAAAAACGGTGCTGCCGATGGGGGGCAATTATGCCTGCCGGGCGCGGGGGGCCGTGTTTTATCACAGCGCGCCAGAGGCATCTGTGTTTGAGCCGCCCAGGGCCTGTTTTCTGCTGCGCAACGACCGTCCGCGCATCCAGCACGCCCAGACCGACCCCACCCGCTTTGGTCACCACTATTTCAACCACTACCTGCACTGGACGGGTTTTTCCATGGGGCCATGGGTGGCCTTTCATCGCCAGAAAGAACTCCGTTTCTGGCCGCTGGACAGGCTTTTTCCGCCCAACTACGCCAGGGGACACGAAAGCCTGGTTGCCGTGTTGCCCCCGCGCTCAGCAGGAGAATGGCCCGCCCTCACGCTGGGCCACCACACCCGCGTGGCCTACAGCCTTTATTTTTCCAAAGCCGGTTCGTACAACTTTTTCTGGCGTCTGAATTTTCCCACCCACGCGCTTTTGTCGGTGACACTGAATGGCCATGCGCAGGATGTGCGTCTTTCTCACGAACTGAGAGACACCACTTTTGAGATTTCAAAACCCGGCAGGGCCATTCTTGAAATCGAAAACCGGTCTGCCGCCGCCGTGGAGATGCAGGGTATCGAAATAACACCGCTGCATGAAAAACCACCCACCCGATAGCCCCTGATACCGATTCCAATTCCAGACAGCAGGAATTGGAATCTTTTATTTGGCCTTGCCATTCGTCGTGAATGGCTGCGGCCCGGCGCGGCGCAGGCAAAGCCCGCTTGCGCCGCGAACATCGGCGGCCTTTTGGGATTGTTTCAAAAGTTCTTCCTGAACTTTTGAAACCACCGTCTTCTGGGACATTGTCCCCTCGGCGGGCTTCACGCGCCCTCCTGGTGCGTCCGGGCCTTGATGTTCGAAGCGAATTCATCCATGAATTCATACCAATTCTTCTCATCTCTTCCTGATTTCATTCAGGCTTCCTGCCAGCCGACCCTTTCGGTGGTTTAATGACATCTCGGATCAGAATTGGTATCAAGACCCGGCTGCCAAAGCCTTGCGCCACGTGTTGTAGTGTTTTTCCCAGCCTTCTTCGTGAGCTTTTTTCCACAGGCGCAGCATGGGCTCGTAATCAGCTTTTTCCGGCTCCACCACCTTGATGTGGAACTTTTTGATGAGCGGGCGGTAGGGTTTGAAGAGGGGTTCCTTTTCGGCCTGACGGGCAAGTTTCACGGTGTCTGCAAGATGTTTTTTGGGAACCCGCGGATGCACCAGCAGAATGGGCATGGGAAGCGGCGGCTCGGCACACACCCCCCGCTGGATGCGCGCCACCGCGCCGGGGTTGATCTCCTTGAGGCTGTCATAGACCACGCGGTGGCTGAACACCCCGTCCCCCTGCCCCAGCATCAGACCATAAAAACCAGAAAACGCGCTGGAAACGGGAATCATCTCCTCCACAAAAGCCCGTGGATCCTTTCCCATCTCCTTGTGCAAAAGAAAATAGGCCATTTTTTCGGGGCCAACCAGAAGCTTTTTGCCTTTCAGGTCTTTCCATTTCGACAGGGTTTTTCCGCTGCGGGTGAACACACACATCTGGTCGGTGCGCCGGTTGCGCGCACTTACCAAAAGCACCGGTTTATAACCGGCCTTGATGGCCGCAGGCACCATGCGCGCACCCCCCAGAGGGGCCTGCACAAAATCCAGCTCTTCGTTTTTTACTGCCGTTTCAAAAAGATCCAAAGACCGATAAACCCGCAGGGTATAAGAAACCCCCAGTTTGCCCCCCAGGCGTTTGAGGAGCTCCAGGTGAAGCATTTTCAGGTCGGTGTCCTGCGTAGCCCCAAAACCGTAATACACCCCCACGGTCACCCGTAGACTTTTCCCCTCACCCGCCTTGGCCCTAGCCACAAAACCCAGCGCCACCAACCCAAAAACCACACACCCCAGGCCAGCGGCACGCCAAAGAACACCCGGCAAGCCGATCCATCCCCTTTTTTTACCCTTTGGCACCGCTACAGTTTAACCAGCCGCTTTGCCAACCACCCACAAACCTTTTTATGCTGGCGTCCCTCTCATGAAACTCCCCTCCTCCGGCTTGTTTCGTCTGGCCAGACGCCCTGCCCAGGGCCTGCTGCTTTTTTATACGTTTTTTGGCGCGCTGTGCGTCATCAGCAGCGTGCTGGTCACCAGCCTTTACAAAGACAGGGACAACCGGCGGCAGTTCCATGAGCAACAACTCAGCCGCACCGCGTTATTGGGAGAAAGCCTTTCCCAGTCCCTGGCCAAACAGTTGTATTTCGATGAACGTTCCCGCATCAGCCACGCCCTCACCCAGGTGCTGGGGGCACACCCGGATATTCAGGACGCCCTGCTGGTGCGCCGCCGCGACAACCGTGTGGTGTTTGACCTGATGGGCAAAATAACGGGCAAGACGTTTTCGCCTGACATGTTGTCCGGGGATTTGTCCTACGTCCGTTCTGCGCTGGACTGGACCGGCGGCCAGAGCCTGGGGCTGCGCAAGAACAAGGTCCGGCTGGGAGACCTGTATCTGGGTGTGGTGCTGGGAGACCCTCAGCAGAACCTGCAGGTGCAGGCCATGGTGGACTTCGCCCAGGACATCGCCCGCCAGGGGGCGCAGGCCATGCAGGAAGGCCGCTGGGTTGAGCTGGGCAATGTGCTGGCTGATTTTTCGCGAAACAAATCCCACGTGCTTTACAGCCAGTTGCTGCTCACCGATGGTCAGGTGGTGTTCAACGCCAGCCAGGGTAAAAGTCTGGCGGCCGCCAAACGCCAGGAAGGACGCCGCACCCAGGACCCTGTGGCCCTGAAAGCCCTTGCCGTGATGGACCACCTGCCGGTGCGCGTGACACCGGTTCGCCAGAAGGGCTACGGCGAAGTGATGGACATTGCGGTGTCGCTCTGGCACAAGGGAAAACCCGTGGGCCTGTTGCGGCTGGGTTATGGCCTGGAATCCCTGAAACGCGAGCAGCAGCGCGCCCGCTGGCGCATTGGCCTGCTGGCGGTGCTGCTGGTGGGTATTGCGGCTGGGGCGGCCAGCCTTGTGTCTTTCCGCATGTCCACGCTGGTGAAGGAACTGGACCTCTCCAATCATTCGCACCGCACCTCGCTTGAAGAAAAACAGGCGGAACTCATGGCCGGGCGCGAGGTGCAGCGGGCCATGTTGCCACCCCTGGCCATCGAGGCCCCTCCCCTGAAAATCTTTTGCCATTTCCAGCCCGCCTCGGAACTGTGCGGCGATTTTTTCGACATATTGATGGAAGAAGATTTCCTGGTGATTTTCATGGCGGACGTGAGCGGTCATGGCGCGGGGGCCGCCATGGTGACCATGGCGCTGAAGGGGGCCTTGCCCTCGGCGGTGCGCGAGCAGAGCACCGGCGGACAGACGCCGGACCCCTCTCGCATCCTCATGCAACTCGATACGTTTCTCTCTGAAAACACCGTGAGCCCGGATCGCCACTACGTCACGGCCATCTGCGCGGTTTATCACCTGCCCAGCCATACGCTCAAACTCGCCAGGGCCGGACATCCGCCCCCCTGGGTGTGGAAAAAGTCAGAGCCGCCCTCGCAGCTTCCCGGCCCGGCGCTGCCGCCGCTCAACCTGCACCAGTTCCTCAAAGCCCCTCCCACGAACGTCACGGTGGACGTACACCTTGTGCCCGGCATGAAGGTGCTCATGCACACCGATGGCCTGACGGAAGTGTTCTCACCCCAGGGCGAGTGGTGGGGAGAAGAAGGCCTGGGAGACATGCTGGCGCAGGAAGGTCACCTGCCTGCAGAGGCGCTCTTGCGGCGGCTCAGCGAAACCACCATCCGCTTCAGCCAGTCCCGCACACCACGGGATGATCAGGCCATGGTGATGCTGGAATGGCCGGTGTAATCAGTCCGAAAGCATCAGAAAGTTTTTGATGAGTTTTTTGCCGTGATGGGTCAGAACGCTTTCGGGGTGAAACTGTACGCCAAACGTAGGATGGCTCAGGTGTTGCAGGCCCATGATTTCACCGTCTTCGGTGTGGGCCGTCACCCGCAGAACTTTGGGTAGACCTTTGCGGGATACCGCCAGGGAATGATAACGGGTGGCCTCCATGGGGTTGGAC
>CAYJOG010000005.1:0-14277 GCA_964371695.1 uncultured bacterium | reverse complement strand
ATGAGAGTTTTGGCCAGCCCCACCCTTCCCCCGAAAACCTCGCCAATGCACTGATGCCCCAGGCACACGCCCAGCAAAGGATAAACACCGGAATAACGCAAAATGACCTCTTTGCTGATGCCCGCTTCATCGGGATTCCCTGGCCCAGGGCTGATGACCAGATGGGTAGGAGACAGATTTTCGATGTCCCCGGCCAGCACCTGATCGTTTCTCACCACGGTGAGATGCGGCGTGAACTCACCAAAATATTGCACCAGGTTGTAGGTGAAGGAATCGTAGTTGTCCACCACCACCACGCGGCACGAAGAAAGTTTGATGGCGGGTTTGCGGCTCATTTCAGGCCATACCCCATGTTCATGAACTCGCGCATTTTTTTGAGCGTGTCGTGGGCCACGGCATTGGCCTGGGCCGTACCTTTTTCCAGCACCCTTTGCACCAGGCCGGGGTCTTTTTCAAATTCCCGGCGGCGTTCCCGCAGGGGCCGCAGGGTTTCGTTCAGTGCTTCGGTGAGGCGTTTTTTGAGTGTTCCCGCGCCGCCCTGGGGCGAACTGTTGATGGCCTCGGCCACAAAGTCCGGGCTTTCTCCCGTGCAAAGAGAAACCAGCAGCAGCAGGTTGCTTACTTCGGGGCGGGCGGCGGGGTCATAGGCAAGATGGCGCTCCGTGTCGGTCTTCGCCCCCTTGATGAGTTTGGCCGTTTCATCTTCGGTGGCCTTGAGCGCCACAGCGTTGCCCCGGCTTTTGCTCATTTTCTGGCCGCCGTCCAGCCCCAATATTTTGGGGGCGTCGCTGAGCAGGGCGTCCGGCTCCGGGAAAAGCGGCTGACCTTCGGGACAGAACCGCTGGTTGAACCGCCGGGCGATTTTCCGCGAAAGCTCCAGATGCGGCAACTGATCACGCCCCACCGGCACCACGTTGCCCAGGCAAAAAAGTATGTCCGCCGCCTGATGCACCGGATAGGTGTACATGGCGGCGTTCACCACTTCCAGGCCAGCCGCCCTGATTTCTTCTTTCACCGTGGCATTGCGATCCAGCTCGCCCATGCCCACCAGTGTGAGAAAAGGCAGCAGCATCTGGTTGAGCGCGGGCACGTGACTGTGGGGAAAAATGCAGGTGTTGTGGGCAATGGGGTCCAGGCCCGCCGCCAGATAATCCAGCACCAGTTCCTGCACGTTCTCTGCGATGGCCTCCACGCTGTCGCGGTCAGTCAACACCTGATAGTCGGCGATGACGATATAAACCTGCGTGCCGAAGTTCTGGATTTTGACCCGGTTCAGAAGCGAGCCAAAATAATGCCCCAGATGCAGCGAGCCGGTGGGCCGGTCGCCTGTCAGCACGCGGTAACGGCCAGGATGCACGGGCAGATCAGCCCAGATGCCCTGGCTTCTTTTGAGGGCCTCCTGAAACGTGGCGTGGTCACTGGAATGAGAATGGGTCAAAGGAACATCTCCCGCTGGTGCGCCAGTTCGATGGCGCGAAAAAGCGCACCCAACTTGTGGCGTGTTTCGTTGAATTCCGTGGCGGGGTCACTGTCGGCCACAATGCCCGCCCCGGCCTGAAGCCAGGCTGTTTTGCCCTTGCACACGATGGTGCGCAGGGTGATGCAGGTGTCCATTTCGCCGTTGAAGCCCACGTACCCCACACACCCGCCATAGGCCCCCCGCCGGTTGGGCTCCAGTTCGTCAATGATTTCCATGGCCCGCACTTTGGGCGCGCCGCTGAGGGTGCCTGCGGGCATCACGGCGGTGAGCACATCCAGCACGTCTTTGTCGTCCCGTTTTTCGCCGGTCACGTCACTGGCGATATGCATGACATGGCTGTATCGCTCCACCTTCATCAGTTCGTTCACCTTCACCGTGCCATAACGCGACACGCGACCCAGGTCGTTGCGGCCCAGGTCCACCAACATGACATGCTCGGCGATTTCCTTTTTATCGGCCAGCAGGTCTTTTTCCAGGGCCAGGTCTTCTTCGCGGTTGCTGCCCCGGGGGCGTGTGCCAGCCAGCGGGCGCGTGCGGCAGGTGTCGCCATTCACCGTCACCAGAATTTCAGGACTCGAACCGATGAGGGTCACTTCCTTGAAATCCAGAAAGAACAGATAGGGCGAAGGATTGAGCATGCGCAGCGCCCGGTAAACCTCCAGGGGTGCAACATGCAGCGTGGTGGCGTAACGCTGGCTGAGCACCACCTGAAAAATATCGCCGATGCGGATGTATTCCTTGGCCTTTTTCACCATGGATTCAAAAGCCTTGGGCGTCATGTTGCTTTTGGGCAAAGGCGGCGGCTTGGGGTGCATTTTTTTCGCTGGTGCGCCAACGGGCGCACGCAGTGCGTCTTCCAGCGCCTGAAGCCGCTTTTGGGCCGCAGCGTAGGATTCTTTCAGAGAAGCGGTCTGTCCTTTTTCCAAAAAAACATTGCTGATGAGCACCACCTGCCCCTTGACGTTGTCAAAAGCCACCAGATCACGCAACAGCAGCGCCTGGGCCAGGGGCAGGCCCAGGTCATCTTTGGCCTCGCGGCGAAACCGCTCATAAAACCCCACGCAGTCATAGCCATACCACCCCACCAAGCCGCTGTTCAGCGGCGGCAGATCGGGCAGCGTGGGCGCACGGTAGCGGGCCAGATAATCCCGCTCCACTTCAAAAAATGGTTTTTTCAGAGTCCGCACGCCCTGTTCATCCACCACGCGGGTGCGCTGATAATCCAGTGCGGTGAGCACGGCGCTGGCGTCTGCGCCAATGAAACTGTAACGCCCGGCCTCGTTGGGCGCAGGCACGCTTTCCAGCAAAAAACTGTAGGGAAAACGCCCGCGCAGGCGCTGATAAACACCCAGCGGCGTCAGCAGATCCGAGGCCAGCCGCCGGGCTACCGGCACCACCGTGTAATCACGCGCTAGAGCCGTGAACTCCCGAAAAGTCGGCCTGACCAAGCGGCGTCTCCTTGCATGGGGCCAGTGTAATGGCCGGGAATAATTCGGCAACCGGAAAATTACCCGCGAGGCCCCTTGGCCGTGCCCCGGCGGGCGTTGCGGGGGGCCTTGAGCTGTATCACGGTGGGCGTGGCGCTGTCGGTGTCTTTGCCATACAGCTTGCGATTGAGTGCGCGTTTCACGCTTTTCCATTCCTCGCGCAATTGCACCGCCCGCTCAAAATCCAGGTCATCGGCGGCCTGTTTCATTGACGTATACAACTCATCCACCAGTTCCTTGAGGTGTTGCCCCCCCAGTGCGTCGGGGTCTCCGCCGGGCACCAGACCGCTGGGGCTTTTGGCTTCGGGCACCCCCATCAGGCGCAGGGTCTGGTGGATTTCTTTTTCGATGCTGCGGGGCGTGATGCCGTGTTTCTGATTGTGCGCCTCCTGGATTTTTCGCTTTCTGTTTGTTTCATTCACGGCCCGCTGAATGCTGCCGGTGATCTGATCGGCATAGAGAATCACCCGGCCATTCACGTTGCGGGCAGCGCGGCCCATGGTCTGCACCAGACTGGTCTCTGAACGCAGAAAACCCTCTTTGTCCGCGTCCAGAATCGCCACCAGGGCCACCTCCGGCAGGTCCAGGCCCTCGCGCAACAGGTTGATGCCCACCAGCACATCAAAATCACCCCGGCGCAGTTCCTGCAAAATGTCCACCCGCTGCAGCGCGTCAATGTCCGAGTGCAGCCACTTCACGTTCACGCCCTGCTGGTTCAGGAACTCCGCAAGATTTTCGGCCATTTTTTTGGTGAGCGTGGTCACCAGCACCCGTTCCTTTTTCTGCACACAGGCCTGGATTTCGGCCAGCAGATCCCGCACCTGCCCCTCCACCGGGCGGATGATCACCTCCGGGTCCAGCAGGCCGGTGGGGCGAATGATCTGCTCCACCTGCTGCTGGCTCACCTTTTTTTCATAAGGCCCCGGCGTGGCCGACACAAAAATAAGCTGGCCCACCGTTTGTTCAAATTCAGCGAATTTCAGGGGCCTGTTGTCCAAGGCGCTCGGCAGGCGGAATCCGTATTCCACCAACACCTCTTTGCGAGCGCGGTCGCCGTTGTACATGCCATTGATCTGCGGCACGGTGGCGTGGCTTTCGTCAATAAAAGTGAGGAAATCCTTGGGGAAATAATCCAGCAGGGTATAGGGCGCTTCGCCCGGTTGTTTGTTCGTGAAATGGCGGGAGTAGTTTTCGATGCCGCTGCAATAACCCAGCGACCGCAGCATTTCCAGGTCATAACGCACCCGCTGGCGCAGGCGTTCTTCTTCCAGCAATTTTCCGTTTGCCTTGAACCACGTCAGCCGTTCTTCCAGTTCCTGTTCAATGGTGCGGATGGCGCCTTCCAGCCGCTGGCTGAGCACGATGTAGTGCGTGGCGGGATAAATCCAGGCGCTTTTGGGGCTTTCGAGAATTTCGCCGGTGGTGGCGTCCAAGAGATCGATTTTTTCCAGCTCATCACCAAAAAACTGGAGCCGCAGATGGTTGTCGTGATGAATGGGACAGATGGTGAGGGTTTCGCCGCGCACAGTGAACTGGCCGTTGTCCAGCGCCGTGTCGTTGCGTTCAAAACGCATGGCGATGAGCTTGGCCAGGAGTTTTTCACGGGGATACTCTTGCCCCACTGCAAAATGCACGGTTTCGGCGAGGTAATCATCGGGGCTGCCCAGGCCATAAATGGCGCTCACGCTGGCCACCACAATCACGTCGCGGCGGCTGAGCAGCGCCTGTGTGGCGCTGTGGCGCAGGCGCTCGATTTCGTCGTTGATGCTGGCGTCTTTTTCGATGTAGGTGTCGGTGTAGGGCAGATAGGCTTCGGGCTGGTAATAGTCGTAATAACTGATGAAAAACTCCACCGCATTGTTGGGGAACAGGGCGCGGAACTCGCTGCACAACTGGGCTGCCAGGGTTTTGTTGTGGGCCATCACCAGCGCGGGCCTGCCTGTCTGCTGAATGACATTGGCCATGGTGAAGGTTTTGCCCGTGCCGGTGGCCCCCAGCATGGTCTGGCGCATCAGCCCCTCATGCACACCCCGCACCAACCCCTCAATGGCCCGGGGCTGGTCGCCCATGGGCGACATGGTTTTGATGAGATCAAATCCGCTCACCGGGTGATTGTAGTGGTCTGTAAAAGAACTTTGGCTGGTTAAATCGACCCTTCCAGCAGGGGCGCGTCGGCCCCTTCCACTTCGTCCAGCACCTTCATTTCGCGGTGGGTGATGGCACTCATGGTGCGGCCCAGTTTTTCGGCGGTGCGCCAACTGTCTTCATAACTGTTCAACAGGTGGCGCGAATGTTTGCCCATTTTCTGGAAGCCCCCCAGGAACTTCTCGAACTGGTTCTGCAACTGGGTGATGCCCTTGAGCATTTCCTCAGCGTTTTTCTGAATTTCAAAACCCCGCAGGCCCAGCACGATGCACTGAAGATAGGCAAAAAAGCTGTTGGGGCTGACGGGGATGACCCGCTGGTTGATGAGATAGGCGTTGAGGTCCGCTCCGTCGCGCCCGGCATTGCCCACCACTTCATAAAAAATGGCCTCGCTGGGCAGATACATCATGGCGAAGTTGTAAGTGTTGCGGTCGGGGCGGATGTATTTGCGGGCGAGGCTGTCGGCGTGTTCCTTCACCGCTTTTTCAAATTCCTTGCGGGCGATGAGCCGTTCGGCGTCAGATTCCGCCGCCCGCAGCCGCTTGAAACTTTCCAGGGGGAACTTGCTGTCCACCGGCACTTTTTTGTCCTTGATCTTGACGATGGCATCCACCACCGCGCCGTCGGCCAAGTGGTGCTGCATTTCAAAAGAATCCCGGTTGAGTTGGGAACTCAACATTTCCTCCAGCAGCGTTTCGCCCAGGCCGCCCCGCAGTTTGGGGGCCATCAGCACATCCTGAAGCGAATGGATGTCGCGCCCCAGCTCGTGCATGGCCTTGGCCTGCTGCGCCAGTTCACCCAGTGAAACGTGTACCTGCCCCACCACGCTGCTGGTGCCCTCCAGCTTGCTGCCAAACTCGGCCTGGGCCTTGGTGATGTGTTCGTTCATCTGGCCCAGCATGATTTTCATCTGTTCGAGGTTGGTGTCCTGCTGCGTTTTCAGGCCGTCGCGCAGGGCCTTGTTGGCGTCGGCCAGTTTTTCTTCCATGGTGGTGGTGAGCCGCCCCAAGCGAGTTTCCAGGCTGTCGGTGAGGCCCTTGAGCCGCTCCTCGCTGGCCACCTGTTGTTGATGCAGGCGCTGGTTCAGCGAGGCCTCCATGGCTTCCTTGTTCTGGCCAAGGGCCAAGGTGACTTTCTCAAGCCGCTCGTTGGTCTGCTGCTGCACCTGCCCCATGTCGATGGATAGTTTTTCGGTGTTCTGGCGCTCGGCCTCGCGCACTTCTTTGAGCGAGTCCAGCATCATGCGGTTCAGTTCGTTCACGCGCTGGGTCATGGACTCCGCGAGCGCGCCCTGTTTTTCCATCAAAGACACCGGCAACCCGGCCATGTCGCGCTGAATGTCTTCCACCGTGTCTTTCAGCTCGCTCACCCGCCCCTGAGAAAGCGCCACCACTTGCAGCAGCATCACCGCCAGCAGCAGACCAGCCAAAATGAGCAACATGAGAGGGGTTCCGGGCATGAATCGTCAAAAGCCTTTGAGAAGAATATCCCAAGGCAGGGGGGAGATTTTACTGCTTCCGGTTATTCGCCCGGAGGAGGAACCACTAACAGGTTGTTGAGAAAGTCCCTCCTGGCCTTTCTCAACCTGTTTTGCTCAGGCAAAGCCCTCGCAAAACAACGCTTTTGCAGAGGTCTTTTGACCCCTGCAAGCGGCAAAATCTGCTATCGCCTTTGCTCGGCCAGATGCCCCAATGGGCATCTGGAAAGAACCCTCGCAAACTCATGGATTTTTCAGGGTGTTTATCAACACCCTGCTAATCGGCACAAAAACTCGGCAATTTCAAAATGCCGACAGGCGGCGTCTACGGTTTTCCCCCAGGCGGTGACGCCGTGGCCCGCCAGCAGCACCACCGGCGGCGCGACACCCCCCGCCAGATGGGTGCGCAGCTCTGTCGCAATGTGCTCCACCACCGGGTGATTTGTGAACACCGGAAAATGAAATGGCAGGAGCGGGTCAATGCCCTCCAGCCCCTTGAGCATTTCGATGTCGCTGAAAACAAGCCCCTCCGGTTGCGCCTGCGCCTTTAACCCAGCCAGCGTGGCTGCCGGAGTGTGGGCATGCACCACACAGGTCATAACGGGATAAGCCTGATAAATCACCTGATGCAGCGAGCCTTCGGCGCTGGGGGGATGGGCTGATTTTTGCGGCGGCCAGGGACCTTCCACGGCCAGCGCCACAAAATCCTGTTCCGTCATCTCGCCCTTGCGCACGCCCGATCGGCTCAGGAAAAACCGGTCCCCTTCGCGCAGTGAAAAATTGCCGCTGGTGCCCAACAACCAGCCGAACTGGTCAAAACGCTCCAAAACCACCTTTAGTTCTGGCCATTGCTTCATGTCTCAATCCGAAAATGTTTTTCGCAGAGCCAGGCCGATTTTTTGGGCCGCCTGTTTCAGGACGGGAGCGGTGTGGGCCAGTGACAGAAAAAACGCTTCAAACTGCGAAGGCGGCAGATTGATGCCCTCGGCCAGCGCCGCGTGAAAAAACCGGGCAAACGCGGCGGTGTCAGACCGCTTGGCGTCTTCATAGGTTCTGACCGGGCCCGGCGTGAAAAACAGCGTGAACATGCTGCCCACGCGGTTGAGCGTGACGCGCTTGGCTGCACCGGATGCGGTGATTTCCTGCTTCAGCCGGTTTTCAAAAAGCTGGCTGCGTTCTTCCAGCAGGGTCAGTTGGTTGGAGGTCAACGCCTTGAGGGTGGCCAGGCCCGCCGCCACTGCCACCGGATTGCCGCTGAGGGTGCCAGCCTGATACACCGGGCCGCTGGGGCTGATCTGGTCCATCAGCTCCGCCCGGCCCCCATAAGCCGCCAGGGGCAGGCCGCCGCCGATGATCTTGCCCAGGCACATCAGGTCTGGCACAACACCAAAGCGGCTGGCCGCCGTGACGCCGGTGCGAAATCCGCACATGACTTCATCCAGAATCAGCAGCGCGCCGTGGGCTTGGCACAACTTCTTCAGTTCTTTCAAAAACCCCTTTTGAGGCGGCAGCACGCCGCAGTTGCCGGGCACGGTTTCCACAATCATCGCCGCCACACGGCCTTTTTCTTTTTTGAAAATCGCCTCGAAGGTGTCCAGGCGGTTGAACTGCGCCACCCGCGTGAGGGCCGCCAGCGCCACAGGCACACCGGGGCTGGAGGGTGTGCCCAAGGTGAGCGCCCCACTGCCCGCGGACACCAGAAAACTGTCACCGTGGCCGTGATATCCCCCGTCGATCTTGATGATCAGTTCCCGCCCCGTGGCCGCACGGGCCAGGCGCACAGCACTCAGGGTGGCCTCGGTGCCGCTCACCACCAGTCGCACTTTTTCCAGTCCCGGCACACGGCTCACCAGTTCACCGGCCAGGGCTGTCTCGCCTGCACCCGGCGCGCCAAAACCCAAGCCCCGCTGCAACTGGTTTTCGATGGCCTTGATCACTGCCGGGTGGCGGTGCCCCAGCACCATCGGCCCCCAGGAAAGCACAAAATCAATGTATTCGTTCCCGTCCAGATCCCGCACCACCGGCCCCTGAGCACTGTGCAAAAAAACAGGGGTGCCCCCCACGCCCTTAAAGGCCCGCACTGGGCTGTTCACGCCCCCCACCAGCACTTTTTGGGCAGCTTCAAAAGCTTGGCCGGATTTTTTGAAGGATCGGATTTTGGCCCCTCGCCTGCCTTCAGTCATTGCCGCCAAATCCTTTTTTGAAACCGGGCAGGTCTTTGCCGTGTTGTTCCAGAAAATCCAGCAGCAGTCGCACGCCAAAGCCACTGGGGCCACTAGGGATGTAAGCCGACTTGAAGTTGCCCCAGGCCACACCGGCAATGTCCAGATGCGCCCAGGGGGTTTCCTTGGGCACAAAATTCTTGAGGAAGTGCGCCGCCGTGATGGTGCCGCCAAAGGGACCGCCGATGTTCTGGATGTCCGCGTGTTCTCCCTTGATGGCCTCGGCGTAGTCCTCCCACAACGGCAACTGCCACACCCGCTCGCCACTTTGCAGGCCCGATGCCAAAAGTGCGTCGGCCAGGGGCTGATGGTTGCTCATCACCCCAGCGGCGTAGGGGCCAAACGTCATGGCGCACAGACCGGTGAGGGTGGCCAAGTCCAGCACCACGTCGGGTTTGAACGACCCCATTTCAATCAGGCCGTCGGCCAGCACCAGCCGGCCTTCTGCGTCGGTGTTCAATATTTCCACCGACTTGCCGTTGCGGTAGGTGATGATGTCCCCAGGCCGGGCGGCGTGGCCGCTGGGCATGTTTTCTGCCGCACACACAATGCCCACGATGCGATAGGGCAGCTTCAGATCCGCCGCCGCCGCCAAGGCGTGCAACACCGCACAGCCGCCGGACTTGTCGTATTTCATTTCGTGCATCTTCGCGCCGGGTTTGAGTGAAATGCCCCCCGTGTCAAAGGTGATGGCCTTGCCCACCAGCCCCAGGGTGGCCTTTGCACCCGGCGGGGAATAGTCCAGCACCAGCATCTGGGCGTCGTGCTGACTGCCTCCCCCCACGGTGAGCAAACCCACGCACTTTTTGTCTTTCAGCTCCTTTTTGCCGTAGACCTTGAGCTTGATGTTGCGCCCCTTCACCAGATCACGGGCGGTTTTGGTCATGTACGCAGGAAACGCCACGTTGGGCGGCGTGGCTTGCAACCTGCGGCAGTTGATGGCGGCGGCGGCCAGTTGCTCTGCCCGTTTCAGCGCCGCTTCGGCGCCGGGCGCGGGCAGGTGCAGGGTGATGGCGCGCTCCTTGCGGTCTTTGGGTTTGGTTTTGTATTCGTCAAAACGGAAATCCGCCAAACGCATACCCAGGGCCAGACTCTCCACCAGTTGGGCGGGTTTCAGAGAAAGGTGCCCTGCTGCTTTGTCCAGCCCTTCAAATTGCGCGCCGCCTGCAGGGGCCTGCGCCAACGCCTTGAACACCTTGCCGCCCAACCGGCGGGCTTCTTCGGCGCGGGAATGATCGGGATGTTCCTTGCCCGTGCCCAGTCCCACCCACAACACCGAGGCCCCGCTCAGGTTTTCGCTGAAATGTATCTGGGCCATCCTGCCTGAAAAAACACCTTCTTTGTGCAAGCGCAGCAGCACGGGGGCCAGGGTTTTGTCCTCCACCAGCAACACTGGCGACTTTTTGTCGTCTTTGACAAAAACCACTTGCAGGGCGGGGGTTTTGGCGGGTTTGGAACTGAAGCTCAGTTTGATCATGACCGGTAGACTAGCAGAGATTTTTTCATTCATAACTCGCCTCAAAAGTCCATCCTGAACTTTTTCGACCGCCGTGGCCGAGAGTAAATCCCGGCCACGAGCGCAAAAACCTACGGATTTTTTATCCTCCGGTTTTCGGGGCGGTCCGCTACCGCCTTTGCTCGGCCAGATGCCCTAATGGGCATCTGGAAAGATCCCTCGCAAACTCTGGCCCGCAAACCCATCTCAAAATTCTTTTGAGATGGGTTCCACGCAGGCCGTGTCGTTTTGCATCGCCATAAAGGCTAAACTGGCCCTGGTGTTTCTTCGCAGACTCCTCCCGGTTTTTGTTTTGGCCGCTGCCTTGGTGTGTTTTTCGGGGGTTGTCTGCGCCACCGTGCCCGCTCTGCCAGAGGTGCGGGAAATCCTCGAAGCCGGTCAGGTGAAAATTGACGCCGGTCATCTGCAACACCTGCGCCTGGGTGAGCAACTGGCCGTGGTGCGCGACGGCGCGACGGTGGCCTATGGCCGCATCAGCAGCCTGGGAGAAGACTGGGCTGTCATGGACATCACGCGGATGAATCCCCTCACGCTGCTTCAGGCCGGGGATCAGGTGCGCGCCCTGAACTGGCAGGCCACCCTGCCACTGGGCCTCACCCGCCCCCTGCTGCACCGGGCCTCGCCCAAAGAGCGCGGCCTGATTGACGAACTGCTGGCCACCGACGTGGACCACGGACTGGAGACCGACCCACCTGCCACCGCCCCGGTGTGGAGCACCCCTCCGGCGACCTCGGAATGGCCCGCCCGAACAGCGGCGAACATCCAACCCTCTGAGGCGAAATCCACCGCTAAGGAGCAAGCCGACATCGCCCCCACCGAAGTGAGCTGGATTTTCGCCCTGGATTACCTTTCTCTCGGTGAACTCAAGACCGCCGTGGAAAAACTGGGTTATGGCCAGCGCATCCGCCTGAACCCCCACGTCAGCAAGTTTCCCGAAGACCAGGGCAAAACCCTGGTGCGGGTAGACACGCTGGGAGAAGACCTGCTGGGCGTTGTGGCGCGGCTCATCCGGCGGTTGGACACCCTGCCTCCCCAGACCCGGTAAAAACCCTCCTGTCAAGTCAGCACACCCCGACAGATCCGGTCTCTTGCCACCGCCCTGCCCAGCGGCGATAAACTGCCCGGCACGGACGCCCCGGCCCCGGCCAAAAACGCAACATGAGTCTCAGAGAATCCATCTACGACGCCATTGACATGCGCAAGGCGGGGCTGGGCATCAAGGCCCACGAAACCCTGCCTGCGCTGCTCATCTTCGCCGTGGTGGCGGCGGACCTGATGAGCACCCCCATGTATGTGGTGGGTTTGCTGGGCCGCAGCATCGGCCCCACCCAGTGGGTTTATCTGGCTGCCCTGAGCGCGCTGCTGGGCCTGTTGTTACCATTTTATTTTCTGGTGATGACGCGTTATGCCCCCCATGGCGGGGGTGTGGCCAGCCTGGGCGAGACTGCTTTTCACCCGCTGCTGGGGCAGATTGGCTCGTGGATGATGGTGACCGACTACTCACTCACCGTGGCCATTTCCGCCGCCAGCGCAGTGTATTACGTCACGGCGTTTTTCCCCGGTTTTCCCACCTCCATGGTGGTGCTCATCACCCTGATGCTGATTGGCGCACTCTGGTATCTGAACATACTGGGGGTGAAAGAAGGTGCGGGGGTGGCGTTGAAGGCCACCGTGGGCACCCTGGCCATTTATGTGTTGGTGGTGCTGCTGGCCGGATTCAAGCTCAATGCGGGCCACGTGGAGACGGCCAGGGGACATGTCCGCGAGGTGTTCAACATCGGCAGCATTGGCGGCATGGCGTTTTTTGTGGGATTCACCGCCAAGTTCGCCAGCGCCTTTTTGGCCCTCACGGGTCTGGAAAGCGGCGCACAGATTGCCCACCATGTGCGGGAGCCCAAAACCCGCCACGCCAAATGGGGCCTTTTTCTCGTGTGGCTGTCCTTCATCCTCACCCCCCTGCTGGGCCTGATGGCCAGCCTGCTGCTCAGCCCCAAAATTCTCCAGACCAAGGGCGACTATCTGCTGGCGGAACTGGCCCGGCTGGCCGGTGGGCCATGGGTGATGGGTGTGTTTGTGGCGGCTGGCGGCCTGATTCTGGCCTTTGCCGCCAACACGGGCATGATTGGTTACAACGCTGTTCTGCTCAAACTGGCCCAGACCGGCAACCTGCCCGGCGGTTTGCTCAAAACCGGCAAACGGGGCACACCGGTGCTGGCCATCAGCATTGTGGCGCTCACCAGCGCGATGATTCTGGTGATGGTGCAGGGCAACATGGAAATGCTGGGTCACCTCTATGCCTTTGGCGTGGTGGGCAGCGTGTTGCTCACACTGGTCTCCATTCTCAAAATCAGGTTGTTCGACGAAAAAGACGCCAAAAAATGGCCCACCGCTCTGGTGGCGCTGGCCAGTCTCATCATGGCGCTGGTGTTTGTCTTTAACCTGGTTTACAAACCAGAGGCCGCAGTTCTCGGCTCGCTGGTGGTGGTGATTGGCCTGGGGGTGTCCTGGGCCAACCGGCGCTATGGCAAAACGGTGGAGGTGGCCATCACGCGATCGCTGGCCCCCGTCGCCAGCCGTGTGGTTTATGGCCACCTGCACGAGCACAAGCTGGACGTTTTTGGCGACAGCATCATCGTGGCCACACGGGGCGGCGCTCACGAAGTCATCAAGATGGCCTCGTAACTGGCCTCGCTGAGGGGCGCTGAGCTTTACATCCTTTATGTTTGCGAAACACCGCTGGAATGGCGCAAAGACGAATGGACCCCCGCCGACGACCCACGGGGCGAAGAAGTCATTGAACACGCCTGCGTGGTGGCCAGGGAATATGGCATTTCACCCCACCCGGTGCATGTGGTGGCCAGCAATGCGGGCATTGCCATTGTGGAACTGATTCACGCCCTGGACTGCAAAACCCTGGTGATGGGCCTGCCCACCCGTGGGCGCATCGAGCGGCTGGTGCGCGGCGACGTGGTGAAGTTTGTGGAAACCCATCGGCCCACGGACTGCCACATCCTTTATTACTCGCCGTAGCTCTATTCTTTGCCCCTGTTAAAAAGTCCGTCGTGGACTTTTTAACCAAGTTCTTTGATCCAGAACAGGCTCTTTACCAAAATCCCGCCGGTTTGCCCAAGCCTGTGATAGCGTTTTAGCACTGCCTTGAACATCGCATTTTTACAGGAAGATCCTTTTGTGCGCGTGGGGGTGCTGGCGGTGGCCAACTACCTTCGCGCCCATGGCCACACCTGCAAGGCGTTCATCGCCCAGGCGCACCCAGACCTGATGGCGGAACTGCGGGCTTTTGGCCCGGACCTGATTGGCTACTACGTCACCAGCACACAGAAACACTGGACACTGGTCACCGCTGCCCAGGTCCGGCGGCATTTTCCTCAAACACCACAAATTGCCGGGGGACCCCACCCTACCTTTCACCCGCCTTTTTTGCTGGAGGGCGAACTGGACTATCTGTGCCGGGGAGAGGGGGAGGAATCCCTGCTGGAACTGGTGCAGAATCTGGAATCCGGCGCGCCCCGCCAGGCTGTCCAAAACCTGTATCAGAAACAGGACGGAGTACTCATTCCACCCCCCGATCAACGCCCCCTGCTGGGCACCGAAGCGCTGGACAACCTGCCCTTCGCCGAGTTCGCCATCTACCACCACTACCCGGTGGTGCTGGGTTATTACCGGCACATGTTCCCCATCATCGCCAGCCGGGGCTGCCCGCTGAAATGCACCTTCTGTTACAACGACGGTTACATGGATCTCTACAAGGGCCTGGGCCGAAGTGTGCGCTGGCGCAGCCCTGAGAACGTCATCGAAGAGCTCAAGTTCCTCAAGGCCCGTTACCGGCTGCGACATGTCACCTTTGAAGACGACGCCTTCATGCTGCACGACAAATGGTTTCAGCAGTTCGCGGCGCTGTATTCCGAAAACATCCACCTGCCCTTCACCAC
>CAYJOG010000004.1:9451-21311 GCA_964371695.1 uncultured bacterium | reverse complement strand
CCCCCCCCCCCCCCCCCCCCCCCCCCCCCCCCCCCCCCCCCCCCCCCCCCCACAGCGGTTACACCAATTTCAGAAAGGGCTTACTCCGTCTGCCCAAAGGCGAGTTGCGGACGCCAGGGCACGGCGGTGTAAAGCGTGCGGGACTGGCCGGTGAGCACCGCCCATTCGATGTCTCCAAAACCGAAGTGCCACCACTCGCAGGGGGTCATGTAAAAACCCTGTGCCTTCATGATGTCGCAAAGAGTCTCGTAGGTTTCCTTCAGTTCGGGTTTCATTTCCACCGGCCCCAGTTCGCGGGACACGTGAAAAATCGTCTTCACCTGATGCATGCCGAATTCCAGCACCTGACCGGTGCGCAGGTCCATCAATGTGAGGTCAATGGCCGCGCCGCAGGGGTGGCCGCCAAATTCGGGAATGGCGGTGAACATGTTGGTGTAGGCCCTGCTGTCCCGCTCAGTGGTGAGTTCGGGGATCGCCCGCCGGTGCCAGGCCGACACCAGGGTGAAGTTCATGCGCTGCACCGGCGGTGGGCGGTAAGTGTCCAGCACCACCACGCGATAATGCCGCCCCAGGGTGGTTTTGACCTCCCGCGCGCCCGCCAACAGTTTTTGCAGCACGGTCTCGCGCAGATAGTGATGCCCCAATAGAAGCGTGTACGACCATGGGCTTTGCTGAAACCGGAACAGCTCCCGCGCTTTGGGCACCGCCACCATCGGCTCGTTGTTTTCCACCTGTTCTATGCGCTCGAACTTCTCCAGAAACAGACGGGCTTCTTCAAGCAGCGGAAAAGACATGGCGGGAATTTACACCAAAAACCTGCTCAGGCTTTATGACCAACCGGTTATCCCACCGCCCGGCGGCAGCCCGCTCAATCTTTGGCGGCCCATCAAGGTTTGAGAATAAGTGTGGCATCCATCTTGCTCTGGATGAAGTAGCCCTTCCAGGGCTGCAAAAGATCGGTGGCTTCGTAATCACCGGGGTTGGCCTGCGCCTGACCAAAGAGCGGCGGCGTGATCACGCCGGTGGCGTAGGCCTCTTGCAGCGTGATGGGCGCTGCGCGATCCGCCAGTTTCACCATGATGTTCTGGCCAAAGGGCAGCGGCTGCTGATAGGGATTGCCCAAGAGGTTCCAGCCTTTTTTCAGCGGCACTTCGATGGGCGTGGTCTCTGTCACCAGCACCCCTTCCACGTCCACCGCCACCGGGGCGTCCAGCCTCAGCCAGAAGCCCAGGCCCGCCTGCAGGTCCACGTCTTCACCCTTGCCCACCTGGGTAAAGGCGCTTTCGTAATACTGGTAAATCTCAGGGCTGGCCACGTCGTCGGCCAACTGAGCCGAGGCCTTGCTGGGTTCGGCTTCGATGGGGAAGCTCACCAGCGACCAGCCAGCCGGGAAGGTGTGCGCCACCTTGCTCAGGCTTTCACCGGTGCGCGTCACCTTCACGATAAACCGTTTTTCGCTCACGCCCCCTGGCGCGATATAGGCGAACTTCACGTCACCCGGCGCCAGGGTAGTCTGCTGGCCGGTTTCGGGATCGGTCAGCGTAGCCACATAGGCGTTGTTTTCATTGTTGAGCACCGACATCACCAGACTCACCGGCCCGGACACGTTGGTGCGGCTGGTGACGGTCCATTGTTTTTCCATGGCGCCGCTCGTCACCGCTGTCTGATAACTTTCGGCGAACCGGGCAGCTTGGCCCTGGTTGTCCTGGCCATCGGTGTAGATGTGCAGGAAGGGTTGGTCTTCCATCACCGGCGGCTCCATGCGGTCGGTGGCGTCATAGGTGTCCGATGCGGTGTAACGCAGGCCCAGGCGGTTTTCGCGGTCGGCCACGCCTGCGCCGGGCAACTCGCCGGACACACGCACCTGGAAGCTGGGAATAGGCTGACGCACGATACGCGCCACACCAGAGGCGTCGCCACTGCCGGGTTTGAAGACGACATTCAGCGGGCGCTTGAGGTTGATGAAGCAACCACCAAAGGCTTCGATCTGATCCACAGCGGTGTCTTTGGCCACAAAACCCGTGCCGTCAAAAGCCCACAGGTTGCCGTCCACCCAGTCTGCCGTCACGGCGGCCTGGAAGTTGCGTTCTTCGCTGGTGGACGGGTCCACAAACCGCAGGTCGCTGATGGGCATGGAGCGGCTGAAGGGCATGCCGATCATGCTCCAGCCCATGGGCATGGATTTCACAAAATCGGTGGTGGTGTCAATGGTGGACAGGTTGATGCTGGGGCTGAGGTCGTCGCCATAGGCCTTGACCCAGAATGCCTGCGCGCCGGCCACTGTGAACTCGGTGGTGTATTTATAAAGCGGGCCGGTGGTGACGGAAGAATTGGGATCCCACCAACGCACGTTATACGCGCCTGGGCCGAGGAACTGTTTGGGATCGTTGGGCACCGGCAGGCCGGGCAGCGACACGATCTGCCATTTGTCTTTGGGAATGATGACCTGTGTGCCGCTGGCGTTGGCCACCACCACCAAGCGGCTGACCTGGGCCGCGTTGCCGGCGAGGTCGGTGGTGGTGACGCGCAGGGTGTAGGCCCCCTTGAGGATGCTGGTGTTCCACGTGGCCAGCAGCGCGCTGGTTTGCGCGCCACTCACCGTGCTGCCCACCTGTTTCCAGGCCGAGGGGCTGGCGCCGGGGCCGTATTCCACCACGGTGCTGGCGATGCCGATGTTGTCCGCCACCGTGCCGCGCACCTCCAGCAAACCACCATAGGGGTTGGCGTCGGTGTTGGCATCGGGGGCTTCCATGACCACGGTGGGAGAGGTTTGATCCAGCGTGATGGTGCGCGAGATGCTGGCCGGATTGCCTGCGGCGTCGGTGGCCGTGACGGTGAGCGCCTGCGGCCCCACCACCAGATTCACCGGGCCGGTGAAGGCCCCCGCCGCGTCCACCGAAAGCGGCGTGCCGTTGGCGGAGACCGTGGCCCCGACCTCGGTCTGGCCCGTGACGGTGATGGGGTTGAGGTTGGTGATGAAACCATCGGGCGGCGCGTTCACGCTCAGGGCGGGGGCGTTGCTGTCGGGGTTGCGCGGCGTGGCGGAGAGTTCCACCGTTCCGGTCTCCTGGTTGCCCGCGCCGTCGGTGGCGCGCACCACAAAGAAGTAGGGGGTGTCGTTGACAAGGCCGCCCACGTCCACGCTCACCACGGGGCCGGAGGACGTGAGGGTGAGCACCGGGCTGGCGAAGTTTTCGCCGCCCGCCGAGGCGCCCATGTAAACGTGATAGGTGATGGGGGGCGTGGTGTCGATGGCCACAGACCACGAGAGGGTCACTGTCTGACCCACCGATGTGTTGGTGGCCGCGCCGGTGAGGCCCGCGAAGGTGGGCGGCGTGGTGTCAGCAGCAAAGGTGCCCGCCACCGCCACAGCCGGGCCGGCGGCGTTGAGGTTATCCGTTGCGCCCTTGATGGCAGCCCCGCCCACAGTGATGGTGACCGAAGGCGAAATGGTGGGGCTGCCGCCCGCGGTGCTGAGGGTGACCTTGAGCACACTGGGGCTGGTCCACACCGCCGAAGAAATGGCCCCGCCGCCCGACAGCCATGTTTTGCCGCCAGAGAGCGCCAGCACGGTGTTGATGTTGCCCACGTTCACGGCAGTCTGGTTGGTGGCTTCGCTGAAGGTGAGCGTCACGCTGTCGTCGTTGTCATAACCGTTGAACACAACCGCTTCGTCGCTGGCCACCGCAGAGAGCAGCACCGGTGCGGCACCGTCTGTGCTGGGCGCAGTGGCCGTGGCCATGGGGTTGCCGGGCAGGTCGGTGAGGGTGCCCGCCGTGTAGGTGAGGGAGGGCGTCTGACCCGTGCCCAGCACACCATCCACAAAACTGAAGGTGGCGATGTTGTTGTTGGCCACGTCGCCGCCAAAACTGGGCGAGAAGGTCAGGGCCCCCGCCCCCGCCAGGTTGAACTGGGCCGCGCCCACGGTGGTGTCCTTGATGGACTTGTTGAAGGTGACGCGGATGTGGTCAATAAAGCCGTTGGCGGTGGTGTCCAGCGTCTGCACACTGGTAATGGCGGGGCTGGCGGTGTCGGCGCTAAAGGAGCCGGTGAGCACCACTGCCCCCAGGGCCGCGTTGCCGGTGGCGTCGCCAATCGTGACGCCGGCCATGGTGAGTGTGTCTGCCGGGGCAATGGTGGGCACGCCGCTGGTGATGTTGAGCGTGATCTTGAGCGTGGTGGCGCTGAGCCACGCAGCCGCCGTGATGGAGCCCGCGCCGCTCAACCAGGTGTGAGCGCCGCTGAGCAGCACCGCGCCGGGCAGATTGGCCGCCGTGATGGCGGGCTGGGTGGTGGCTTCGCTGAACACCAGCGTCACGGTGTCATCGTTGTCAATGCCCGTGAGCACCGTGCCGTCATCGGCGGCGGCAGCGCTCAGCAGCACCGGCCCGGCCCCGTCGGCGGCGGCCACCGCAGAGGCGCTCAGCGCGGTGTTCGCGGCGGCGTCTGCGAGTGTGCCTGCGGTGTAGGCCACTGTGGGCACAGCGCCGCTGCTCTGCGCGCCGTCGGTAAAGCTGATGAACAGGATGTTGTTGTTGGCCACGTCGCCGCCGGTGGTGCCGGTGAAGCTGAGGCCCGACGCACCACTCACGGCAAAGTTCGCAGCCGACACGGTGGCGTCGCTCAGGTTTTCGGAATAACTCAGACGCACGGCGTCGAGGGAGCCGTTGCTGTTGAGGTCGCGGGTAAGACGGCCCAGCAGCACGGGGCGGGCGAAGTCTGCCAGAGGCAGGCCCGCGTTGGTGGCGGCGTCATTGCCCAGACCGTCTTCCAGGCGATCTGCGGCGGTGGTGTAAGCCAGTGTTTTCAGGCCGGTGCCCAGACCAGCGGCGTCGGTGGTGAACAACGTGATGAAGGCGTCGTTGGCCACGCCAGGGTCAAAGGTGTTCAGCCTGGCGGTGCCGCCCGCATTGGTCACGTTGTCCACCGCCACCAGCGCCGCGCCGCCCCAGGTGAACCGCGCCGCATCGCCGTTGGCCACGCTGGCGTCCACCAGCGGTTTGTCAAACTGCACGGCGATCTCATCCACCGAGCCGTCGTTGTCCATGTCGAACTGGCGACTCGCCAGCACCAGCGGCGCAGCACCCCAGCCCACGGTGGCCCCATTGGCTTCGGCGTCGTAGTTCTCGCCCGCCCGCGCCCCGGCGGTGGAAAGCACGTTGATGGTGGTGGTGCCGCCGCCGCCATCGGCGCTGATGTTCACGGTGCAGTGCGCCCCAAAGGTGAGGCTGGAGGGGCTGAGCGTGTTTGGCCCGCCGGTGCGCTGGATGGTGAGACACGTGCTGCCCGCCGCGCCGCTGGCGAAGTTCAGGCCGTTCAGGTTGGTGATGACCGCGCTGGGGGTGATGACCACGCCGGTGGTGTTCAGATTGTTCACGGTGAGGTTGGTGATGTTCACCGTGCCGCCCGCCACCACGTTCACATATTCCACACCCGCGTTCTGGTGCTCCAGCGTGCCCTGGCTGCTGCGCAGGGTGGCCGCCGGATGCACCGTGATGGTGCGGTTTGCCCCGGTGCGGCCCCGCAGCGCCACACTGCCGCTCAGGTTCAACTGGCCGCTGTAGGCCTGCAGGTCGTTAAAGGCCAGCACACCCGTGCCCAGCAGGTCCAGATTGCTGCGCAGGTGCGCGTTGACGGTGGTGAGCGTGAGGTTGTTGGCGCTCATGGCGGGCGAGCGGTGGGTGAAGGTGTTGTCCACCGTGAGGTTGCTGCCCGCCGCCAGTGAGAAGGTACCGGAAGAGCTGATGGTGAGGTTGTTGAACGAACCGGTGGCCTGATGCGTGAGCGCGCCGTTTGCGCCATCCACCACCACCGGGCCGCCGCCATGCACATAGGTGGCCCCAGGGCTGCTGGTGAAGGTCTGGGTGATGAAGCTCTGGCCGTTCTGGTTGAACGTGCCCGCCGATAGGGTGAAGTCCGCCGACAGCGCGAGCGGCAGCGAGAGTTGCGCCGAGCCGCCCCCGGATTTGTTGATGACCAGACGGCTGAGGGAAATCGCCGCCGCCGTGCTGGCCGCCCCCACGGTGGCCGCCGAGGTGCCGGTGAGGTTGAGCGCCGCCGCACCGGAGAAGTTGAAGGTGGTGCCGGTGTTCTGATCCACGTTGCCTTGCACAAACAGGTTGCTGCTGCTGGCCAGTGTGCCACTCAGCAGGTGCAGATTGCCTGTCACGGTGGCCGGGCCACCGGTGGTGACAATGGCTGCCGTTTTGTTGATGTTGAGATTGGCCGTCAGGGGCTGGCTCAGGGACAACACGCTGCCCGTGCCGCCGGTCAGGTTCAGCACGGCCCCTGCCCCACCGGCGCTGGCCGCGCCCAGATGCAGGAAGTCACCCTGTGCGTTCAGCACCGTGGTGGCAAACCCAAGGCCCTGGCCGGTGACATAGGTCTGGCCCGACACCGTGGTGTTGGTGAGCAGTGTCAGGCCACCTGTACCCTCCACTACCAGACTGGCCAGCGTGGGCGCGGCGCTGCTGCTGAGAGAGCCCGCCACTGTGCCCGCCTTATGCACCAGACCCAGGGCGGCAAAGACACCCTGGCCTGCGGCGTCGAGATTTTCGTCAAAGGCGATGAGGTTGCTGGCGGCGTTCAGCGTGGTTCCCGCGCTGAGCACCACACTGCCGCTCACGTGCAGCGCGCCCGCCAGCGTAACCGCGCCTGCACTGGCCAGTTGCAGTTCGTTCAGGCCGCCCGCCGGAGGCGTGAAGGTGGCCACGCCGCCCGCCAGACGCACGGTGGTGGCGCTGAAGTCACCCGCCAGCGTGGCGTTGCCCTCGATGTTGAGCACACTGGCGGGGCCGGTGACGGTGCCCGCCGACACGTTAAACGCCCCGCCCACCTGCACCAGACCGCCGGTGCGGTTGTCGGTGATGCTGGTGGCCGCCGCGCCGCTCTGCACAAAACTGCTCATGCTGATGACGCTGGTGCCGTTAAAGACATAACTTTTGCCCGCTGCGGTGGTGGCGTCCAGCGCCACGTTCAGCAACTGGCTGGCGTTGTTCAGCGCCAGATTGCCCGTGAGTTGCATGGGGCGGGTCTGGAAATCCACCGCGCCGTTGTTCACCGTAAAGGTCACCGCATTGACCTGGGCTGCGCCGTTGTTGCTCACCAGCAGCGTGCCGCCGGGTTTGTCCACCACCACGTTGCCCAGGCTGAGTTTGTCTACCGTCTGGTTGATCTGGCCATCAAAGGCGATGGTGGCGGCGGCGTTGGTGCTCAGCACTGCGGCGCTGCCAGTGAGGTTGCCCGACATGCTGAGCACCGCCGTGGCCCCGACATCCAGCGTGCCCGCCGACAGCGTGATGCCCACCACCCGCGTGCTGATGCTGAGCAGCACGGGCTGCGCCCCGGCGGCGGTGATGGTCACGTTGTCAAACACCTGGGGCACACGGCTGGGGCTCCAGTTGGCGGCGTTGTTCCAGTCGCCGTCAAAAGCACCGGTCCAGGTCACGAGGCCTTCCTGCACGGTTTGCGGCGTGGTGGCGGCGGTGTTGCCCGCCGCGTCAAAAATTCCGCCGCCCACGGGGGCCACGCTGTCGGTGTTCAGGTCGTTTGCGCCATCCAGCGCCGAGGTGAGGGTGACGGTGCCCTCGGTGAGTCCGGCCCCGAAGCCCACGCTGAAGGGAGTGCGGCCATCATCAATGTCCGTCACGCTCAAGTCAGCCACACCCAGCGCGCCAGACTGGCCCGCGTTGGTCCAGACCGGCTCGCTGAATTGCAGGAACACCACGTCGCTGCCCACGGTGCCAAAGGCCCCCAGGAGCACCGGCGCGGCGGCATCCGCCGTGGGCGCCGAGCCGCTGGTGGGTGTGTCGTTGAGGTCCGCGTCGCGGAACTTGCCTGCCTGGGTAGTGAAGGACACCGACAGGTCGCGGGTGGTCTGGAACGAGGGTTCGTTCAGGCACAGGGTGATGAGATTGTCGTTGGCCGAAGCCGGGTCTCCGGGAGCCACGGCGCAGCCGCCGCCCAGGGTGGTGTCCACGTCGGTGATGCCCGTGGCCCCCGGCACGCCGTTGATGGCCAGCGCCGCCTGGGCATCGGTCAGTGTCACGGTGGCGTCAACCAGGTTGGTGCTGAACTGAAGCTTGGCTTTGTCGTGGCGGCCGTTGCCGCTGATGTCGTAATAGGTGACGGCGCTCAGCACAATGGGCGTGCCCCACACCACTTGGGCGTTGGCCCCGTCGTTGTCAAACGGCTCGCCTTTGCGCGCGCCGGTGCTGTTGGTCATGGTGAGCGTGAAGGTGGGCGCTCCGCCGATGGCGCTGACGTTGGTGGTGCAGTTGGCGTCGAAATCGTGTTGATCAAAGCTGATGCTCACACCAGCGCTGCGGTTGACCTCCAGACAGGTGGCCCCGGCCTGGAAGCTGGAGAACTTCAGTTGGTTCACCGCCGTCACGCTGGCAGAGGTGCTGATAACCACACCGGTGTTTGCGATGGAGCTGAAGCTGAGGACCTGGGTGTTGTTCAGCACGCCGCCGAACTGGACGGTGGGAAACACCACGCCCGGCTGCAGAGAGCCGACCTTGGCCACGTTGGCCGTGGGGGCCGTGTTCAGGAAGGTGCCGGCGGTTTTGGTATAACCCGTGCCCATGCGCAACTCGCCGCCATATTGCAGGTCCAGATTGCCGCTGTTCTGCGCCAGCGCGCCGGTCACCGCCAGCAGGCCGCCGTTCGCGCTGTTGTTCACCCGCAAGGTGCCGTTGTTGAGTGTGGCGCTGCCGCTCACGGCCAGGGTGTTCAGGCCGATCTCAACAATGCCGCCGCCGCCGGTTTGCGTGTAGTTGCCCGCCGCTTTCACCACGCTGGCCAGCGTAACGTTGCCGGCGGTGAGGTCGGTGATGAGGTGGTTGAAGTAGTTGGTGAAACCGGCCCCCATGTTCAGCGTGACCGCGCCCGTGGGCTTGAGGGTGACCGTGCCGCTGGCCGGCGTGAACACACCTGCGGAAGTGTCAAAGTTGCCGCCCACTTCCAGAATCTGGCTGTTCAGGTTGATTCGGTCTGCGGCGTGCAGCACCCCCACGTTGCCGGTGGCCCGCACGGTGCTGAGCAGGGTGACCGTGGAGGCGGACTTGTTGAAGTCCACCTGGGCAAAGGAGTTGGCGGCCCCCTGATTGATGCTCTGGGCGTTGCCGCCGCCGATATTCACCAAACCGGTGCCCGCAAAGGCGCCGCCGGTGTCGTCCCAGTTGCCGCTCACGGTGATGGTGCCCGCCTGCGACAGCGTACCCGCCGAGAGCGAGAGGGTGTTGAGGGTGGTGGAGGGGCCGCCCAGGTTCACCGTCTGGCCCGGTGTGTTGATGTGGAGGCTGTTATAGGCGATGTCGGGCAGCGTGGCGGGCCCGCCGGTGTAGGTGAGGCGCAACAGGCCCGTGCCCCAAGCGGCGGTGCCGATGTCGGTGAGCGGGCCGTTCAGTTCCAGCACGCCCGCTGCGCCAAAGGTGAGCAGGCCGCCCAGGGCGTTGTAGGAACCACTCACCACGGCGGTGGCCGCCGCGTTGTTGATGGCCAGTATGGCCGTGCCGCCTCCGGCGTAGTTGCCCAGCATGCGCAACAGGCCCACACCAGACAGCGTGATGTCTTTGCTGTTGTTCACGTTGCCCGTGAGGGTGGTGTTGCCGCCGCTATGCACGAGTTGGCTGGTGGCCGCAGGCGAAACAGTGGTGCTGCCCGACACGATCAGATTAAAGCCGCCGTTGCTCAGCACACCGTTGGTGATGGTGAGGTTGCCCGACACACTCAGGTTGCCCCCCAGCGTGGCGGTCTGGGCTGTTTTGTTGATGACCAGATCGGGATAGTCGCCACTGGGAAGGGTTTGCGGCGAAACCGTGTCATTCAACGCCACCGTGGAAGAAGGACTGAAGGTGAATGCGCCCAGGCTGACGATGGGGCCGTCCAGGTTCAGCGTTGCGCCGCTGACCAGTTCCAGCGCGCCGCCCGTGGCGTCCATCTGGCCGACCACCGTGAAGCTGCCTACGTTGCGGAACAGGCCGCTCACCATCAGGTCGCCCCCCAGTGTGAGGGTGGCCCCGGCGCTCACCGTAGCGCTGCCGCTCACCAGCAAAGCGCCCGTGCCCAGCCCCATGACAGGCGCAGCAGTGATGCGGAAGTCCGCGCCAGACATGACCTGTATATCCGCCCCGGCATCCATCACCACATTGGCGGCCATGGTGTAGGGATAATCGGTGTCACCGATGAGTGACGTGGCCAAATCGGCGATGTTCACGGCACCGCCGCCAAAGTTGTAGACATTCGCCTGACCATTGGGGTGATTGGGCAAATCAGCAGTGCTGATGTTGCCACCCGGCACCTTGAAGATGAGCAGGTTGTCGTTCGCACCATCACCGCCGTCGTCTTCAAACACTGTGACCACATCCGCAGTGGCGGCGGGCAGTGCCGTGAAGGCATAGGCGTTGCCCGCACAGACATAGGGGCCAGCCTGCAACGCACCGTTGCGGGTCCAGCGGATGTTCACACCGTTGTTGGCGCAGAAGCCCGCGAGGTTAAAGGTGTTCTGCCAGTTGATGGCCGCGCCCTGGGGGTCATCGGTGGCTGGCCCCGCACCCGGCCCCGTGCTGTCGATGAAGTTCAGTGTGCCCGTGCTGGTGCCCAGTGTGCGCACGTTGGTGGCCACACCGGCGTTGAAGTAGTGGTTGTAGAAGTTCTGTGTGCCCAGCGCGCTGTCAAAGATGGCGTAAATGGTGTTGCCCGTTTGCCAGACCACGTTGTCAAACGCAGTGATGACACCCGCCTGGAAGTTGAAGCCAGAGGCGTTGGTGCTCTCGATGATGAGGTTGCTCACACTCAGCGTGGCCCCGTTGACGTTAAAGGCATAGGTGGCCACGCCGGGGGTGGTGCTGGTGATTTTGCTGCCGGTGAGCGTGCTCAGCAGCGTGCCGCCGTTCAGCGCCAGGGTGCCGCCCGTGCCCATGGTGAGTGATTTGCCATTGAGGTCCAGCACGCCGCTGGTAAGGGTGGCCGTGCTGGCTTTGAACACACCCGGCGACACGGTGTTGATGCGCGCCGTGCCGGTGGCCTTGTTGACGGTGAACGTGGTGATGATGCCGCTGGCGCTGATGAGCTGCGTATTGCCCGCGCCTGTCATGCCCAGCGCCACGCTGGCAAAAGGCGTGGCGTAGTCGCCGTCGGTGATGAGGTCACCCTTCAGGTCAATGCTGGAGGCCCCGCCGTTGAGCTGGCCCGTGGCGCTCATCACCCGCAGGCTTTCGCTCACCACGATGTTGCCCGCAAGCGTGGCCACCTGACCGGGGTTGTTGAGGATGAGCCGGTTGAAGGTGGCCGCCGGAATGTTTTGCCCCACGGTGTTGCTGGCATATTCCACTTCACCCAGGGCCGCCGTGAAGGTGCCCAGGCTGGTGACCGTGCCGCCCAGCACAATGCGGCAGTTCACACCCGCAGCGCAGGTGAGGTTGCCCGTTGTGTTCATGTCGCCGCCCACCGTGAGGGCCCCCGTGCCGTTGCGCAGAATGTCGCCCGCGCCAGACACGTTGCCCGTCACCGCCAGCGTGAGCGCGCCGCTCTGACTGACGGAACCGGCGTTGGTGAGGTTGCCCCCCACCGTCACACTGGTGGAAAGCACCAGGTCTGCGGCAGCGCTGTTGGTGCTCAGGTTGTTGAAGCTCGTGGCGTTGGTGGAGACTTCCACCAGATTGTTGAACGCCACCGTGCCGGTGGACGGTGTAAACGCGCCGCCACCCTGCACCACAAAGTCACCCGAAACCGTCAGGACGTTCGCACCGCCATTCAGGGTTGCCCCTGCAAGAATCTCCACGTCGCGGGCGCTCAGGGCCACGTTCACCGTGGCGGGCTGAATGCCCACAGAGGAAATCACCAGTTTGTCGTCGGC
>CAYJOG010000004.1:0-9441 GCA_964371695.1 uncultured bacterium | reverse complement strand
CCGGTCCAGGTCAGGATACGTTCGGAAATGCTCAGTATGTTGCCCACCAATGCGGCGTTGCCCGCGGCGTCATAAATATTGGCGGCAGTGGGAGCCAAGGCATCGGTGCCGATGTCGGCGGCGGTATCCACCGGCGAGGAGAGGGTGACGGTGGCGGTGAGATCACCCGCGCTGTGGGTGGCCGAGAACACCGTGCGGCCGTTGTCCACGTCGGTGATGGCAAAGTCCGTGCCCACCAGGGGCGTGGCCCCGCCCGGCGCGGAGTAAACCGGCTCGGTGAAGGCCACGATGAGGTCGGCGCTGTTCACATACCCCTGCACATAAATCATGTGGGGTTTGGCGGCGTCGATGCTGGTGACCGCAGCGTTGGTGGGGGCCTCGTTGAGGTCCGCATCCTGGAACGTGCCCCCCGCCTGTGTAAAGGCCACCGAGCGCGAAAGCGTGTCGCCGAACTGGGCTTCATCCAGGCACAGGGTCATGTATTTGTCGTTGACCGCCTGCGGGTCAATGGCCGGAATGTTGGTGGCGCAGCCGCCGCCGGTGGTGCTGTCGATGTCCAGAATGGCCGTGGCCCCAGCCACGCCGCCAATCACAAAAGCTGCCTCGGCAATACCCAGGGACACGCTGCTGTCGCTCAACGGTGCGCTGAAACTCAGCACGGCGCGGTCCAGAGAGCCGTTGTCGTCCTGATCAAAGAAGTGAACCTCAGCCAACTGGATGGGTGTGCCCCACACCACCGTGACAGTGCCGCTTTCGGCGTCAAACGGTTCGCCCTTGCGGGGGCCGGTGCTGCCCAGCATGTTCAGCGTCACCGCCGCGCCAGAGCCACTGCCGTTGACGTTGGTGGTGCAGGCCGCGCCAAAGTTGTGGCTGTTGAAGTTGAGGGTTTCTGGCCCGGAACGGTCAATGCGCAGACAGGTGGCCGAGGTGTCAAAGTTCTGGAACTCCACGTTGTTGAAACTGGTGAGGGTGGCCGAAGGACTGATGCGCACCCCACTGGCGGCAATGTTGGTGAACGACAACGGCTGAGTGTTGTTCACCGGGCCGTCAAACACCACCGTGGGCCACACCACACCAGGGTTGGTGGAACCGATCACCGCGCCACCTGCAGCGGCGGTGTTCAGGAAGCTGCCTGCCGTTTGGGCATAACTGCTGCCCAGCCACACCTTGCCGCCATAGGCCAGATCCAGATCGCCGCCGGTCTGGCTCAACGCCCCGCTCACTGCCATGGCGTTAGCGCCCGCGCCATTGTTGAGGTTGGTGGCCCCCGCCGCCAGGGTGGCGCTGCCACTCACCGACAGCAGGTTATTCGCCGTGCTGTAAGTGCCCGTGCCCTGTTTGGTGAAGTTACCCATCACATGCACGTTGTTGGATTGCTGCACCACAAAGCCGGTGTTGTCTACCGTGAGGTGGTTGAAGCGGTTGGCGCCCAGCCCCATGTTCACGGTCACGTTTGCCGCGCTGGGGCTGAGCAGCACTGTGCCGCTGGCGGGTTGGAAGACACCAATGGAGGTGTCCACGTCACCATGCACCGTGAGGGTGCGCGTGCCCAGGTTGAAGAAGGCCCCGCCGTCGGTCACGGCGAAATCGTTGTTCACCTTGGTGTTGACGTTGAGCGTGAGGCTGCCACCGGTTTTGCTGCTGGAAAGGTCGTAGAAGAAGTTGGCCGCCGCCTGATCGATGGTCTGCACACCTGTCCCCACAAAAGTGACCGTGCCCGCCACGGGCGTGAAGGTGCCGCCGGAATCATCCCAGCTTCCGCTCACTGTGATCGCACCGGTGGCGTTGAGGATGGTGCCCACCGAAATGGTCAGGCTGGCCACGTTGGTGGCCGCGCCACCCAGGGCCACCGTCTGCGCCGGGGCGTTGAGGTGCAGATTGTTGAAGGAAACGTTGGGCAGGGTGGTGCCGCCGCCGGTATAAGCCACTTCGATGGTGCCCATGCCGTTGGTTTGCAGCGAGCCCAGGTTGGTGAGCGGCCCGGCCAGCACCAGCAAGCCATCCGCGTTAAACCGGGTGAAGTTGCCGGTGACGTTGTAGGTTCCGTTCACTGTCACCTGTGCGCCTGCGTTGTTGATGTTGAGCGCCGACGAACCGTTGCCCGTGTAGTTGCCCAGCATGTTCACCACCGCCGGGCCGCTCACACTCAGATCCCGCTGGTTGGTCACGGCCCCCGCCAGTGCGGTGTTGGCGGCGACATCCAGCCCCGTGCCCACACCCGCACCGATGTCGGTGGCGCCCGACACCGTCAGGCCGTTGGCCGCCGTGCTGAACACACCCGCCGCCACGTTCAGATTTCCGGAAACCGTAACCGGCGCAGAGAGCGCCAGAAGCTGGCCGGGTTTGTTCACCAACAGGTTGGGCACGGTGCCCACCGCGGGCAGCGACTGGAGCCCTGCCCCGTCGGCGGCCAGCAGGGCCGAGTTGCTGAAACTGAACGTGCCCAGGCTGGTGATGGCCCCACCCACATAAAGCTGGGCGTTGTTGCCCAGCGAGAGAATGCCGCCGGTGGCGTCGATGAAACCATCCACGTCCACCAGACCGTTGTTCGCCAGTGTGCCGGTGATGCTCACGTCGCCGGAAATCGCAGCCACCGCGCTGGTGCTCACCACCAGCGTACCCGTCAGGGTCAGGTCGCCGCCGCTGTTCCAGGTGAGGTTTACCGAGGGGGTGACTTCAAAAGTGCTGGCCGCAGGAATGGTGAAGTTCGTTCCGATGTCCAGTTCCACATGGCCGCCGTTGTTGGAATAAGGCATGTCGGTGTCGGCGGGCAGGCCCGTGATGAGGTCCGCCGTGGTGAGCACGCCGCCCACGCTCGACACCCTCAGCCTGGGGGCAACACCAACGGGAATCACCATGCCCGACAGGTTGCTGCCGGTGGCCTTGACCAGGATGGCCCGGTCATCCACCAGCGGCGTGCCGTCGTCTTCAAACTCTGTGAGGATTTGCCCCGGCGCGGCGGTGGCGCTGATGCTGTAGACCCCCGCCGTGCAGGTGGCGCTGGCCTGAATGGCGCCATCCCGCGCCCAGGTGAGCGTGGCGCCGTTGTTGGGGCAGGTGCCGCTGATGCTGAAGGCGTTGAACCAGTTCACCGCCGCACCGGCAATGCTGGTGAACCCGGACCCTGCGCCCGCGCCGGAGGCGTCAATAAAGTTGACCGTGCCGGAACTGATGCCGGTGGTGGTCACGTTGTTGAGCGCCACCGTGTTGAAATAGTGGCCGGAGAAGTTTTGTGTGCCGATGGCGGCGTTGACCCGCAGATAGGTGTTGCCCGGCTGGCTCCACACCACACCCTTGAAGGCGGTGAAGGAGCCGCCGCCGTAGGTGAGGCCGTTGTTGTCGGTGCTCTCGATGATGAGGTTGCTCACGCTGAGCGCGCCGCTGTTCAGGTTGAAGGCAAAGCGGTTCACGCCGGGGTTGTCTGAGGTGATTTTGCTGTTGGTGAGATCTGCCGTGAGGGTGCCGCCCGTTACGTCCAGGATGGAGGCGTTGCCCATGCGGAGGGTTTTGCCGTTCAGGTCCACCTCACCCAGGTTGAGGCTCAGGCCCCCCAGGATGGGTGCGCCGGTGGCCTGGTTCAGCACCAGTTTGCCGCCGGTTTTGTTCACCGCCACCGCACCCAGCGTGGCGTCGGCGCTCAGGTTCTGCACCGCCGAGCCGACAAAGGTAACCGGCGCGTTGGTGAAGGCCGCCGTGTTGTTCGCCAGCACCAGCAGGCTGCCCTCCACGCTCATGGTCAGGCCGGAGCCGTTCAGGTTGGCTGTCGCGCCCGTCACACTCACGTCACCGCTCACCGTGATGGCCCCGCCCAGTGTGGCGGTCTGGCCGTTGTTGGCAAAGGTGAGGTGGTGATAGGCCACGTTGTCCACCGTTTGTGCGGCGGTGGTGCTGTCATACACCACCGTGCCCGTGCCTCGTGTGAAGGTGCCCAGGTCCAGTACCGTGCCGCCCAGATAAATGGTGCAGTTGGCCGCGCAGGTCAGGTTGGTGGTGCTGTTGAGGGAGCCGTTCACGTCCAGCGTGGCGTTGCCGTTGAGCTGGAGGGTGCCGGTGTTGGTGACGTTGCCCGAAACCGTGAGATCAATGCCCGGCCCAAGGCTGAGGGTGCCGGTGTTGGAAGAACCGTTGATGGCGGCGTCCACCGTCAGCACACCAGTGCCCAGCGAGGTGTCGAGGTTGTTGAACGAAGAAGCACTGAGGTTGTAAACCCCAGCCCCTGCCACGGTGATGTTGCCTGTGCTGGGCGTGAAGGTTCCGTTCACGATGAAGTCGCCGGAAATCTGGAGAATGCTGCCGCCGCCATCCAGCGTGGCGCCCGGATCAACCGTCACGCCCCGCGCATTGATGAGTGCGTTGACCGTGGCGGGCACTGAACCGGCGTTGGTGATGACCAAGCGGTCGCTGTTGGTGGGGGTGCGATTGAAATCCCAGTTGGCGGCGTTGTTCATGTTGGTGTTGGCCGCGCCTGTCCAGGTCAGCACCCGCTCGGTGAGGGTGACGGCAGAGGCCGAAACCGTGTTGCCTGCAAGGTCATAAATCTGAGAAGCCACAGGCGTCAGACTGTCCACCGTCAGGTCGTTGGCGGCGTCCAGCGCAGCGCTCAGGTTCACCGCGCCAGAGGGGTTCCCTGCTGTGTGCGTCGCACCGCTCACCGTGCGGCCATTGTCCACGTCGGTCACGGTGAAGTCGCCGCCCACCAAGCCGCCCACACCGCCCGCACTGGTGTAAACCGGCTCGCTGAAGCTCACCAGCAACACGTTGGTGTCCACAAAACTCTGGACATAAAGCAGGATCGGCTCGGCGGCGTCAATGGCGTTCACCGAGCCGCTGGTGGGGACTTCGTTGTCGTCGGCGTCGCGGAACACGCCGCCGCCCTGGGTGAAGGCCACCGACTGCGACTGGGTGTTTGGAAAACTGGCTTCGTTCAGACACAGGGTCATGTAGGCATCGTTGGCCGCGCCGGAGTCCAGCGCCGGACGGGAACAACTGCCGCCTGCGGTTACGGCATCAATATCCGTAATCGCCGTGGCCCCCACCACCGCCTGCACCGAGAAAGCCGCCTGACTGCCCGCGAGGCTCACGGTGGAGTCGCTCAGGGGCTGGGTGAACTGCACCACCATGCGGTCCACCTTGCCGTTGGCGTTCAGGTCAAAGAAATGGGCGGCGGCAAAGTTGATGGGCACACCCCACACCACGGCGGCCCCATTGGCTTCGGCGTCATAGGCCTCACCCTTGCGAGGGCCGGTGCTGCCCGTCATGTTGATGGTCACCGTGCCCGCGCCGCCGTCGCCGTCCACGTTCACCGTGCAGGCCGTGCCGAAGTAGTGGTTGGCGAAGTTCTGGGTTTCCACACCACTGCGGTTGATGTCCAGACACGTGGCCCCCGCCTGGAAGTTTTCATAAGCCACGGTGTTGTAGTTGCTGAGGATGGCCGAGGGGCTGATGCGCACACCGCTGGTGGCGACATAAGTAAAGGAAAGGGGCTGGGCGTTGTTGACAATCCCGTTCATACCCACGGTGGGCCAGACGCTGCCGGGATCCAGCGAAGAAATCCGGGCGGGCGTGGCTCCCACGATGGTGTTGTCCAGTTGGCCGCTGACCCCTTGTTCATAAGAGGCCCCCAGCTTGAGGAGCGCGCCCTTGCCCAGGTCCAGCACACCGCCGTTGTGTGTCAGCGCGCCGCTCACCGCAAAGGTGCCGGGTCCGGCCCCATCTCTCACGGCAAACCCACCGGCGTTCAGCGCCACACTGCCGGACACACTCATGACGTTCTGGTTCACACCCATGTTGCCCGCGCCGTCTTTGGTGAAGTTGCCCGCCACGTGCAGATTGTTGGTGAGCAGCACCATGCGGCCAATGACGTTGTCCACCGTCAGGTCGGGCACGCGGCCCGTGGCCCCCAGGTCCACGTTGATGTTGCCCGCCGAGGGGCTGAGCAGCACCGTGCCCGCTGCGGGCTGGAAGACACCACCCGAAGCATCCAGGTTGCCGCCCACCGCCAGGGTCTGGCCCCCCAGGCTGAAGACGTTGCCCGGTGTGCTGATGGTGAACGACCCCGTGATGGTGCCATTGCTGCCAAGTGTGAGGGAGCCGCCGGTCATGGTGACGGCCACATTGTTAAAGAAGTTGGCCGCGCCCTGCGTGATGGTGCGAGCACCGCTGCCACTGAAAGTCACCGTATTCGCGTTGTCCTGGAAGACACCGCCCACGTCGTCCCAACTGCCGCTCACCGCCAGGGCCCCCGCCAGCGCCAGTGTGCCGCCAGACAGGCTCAGATCTTTCAGGCCCGCGCCCGCCCCCAGGCTCACCGTTTGCCCCGGCGTGTTGACGAACACCCGGTGATAGGTGGTGGCGGGCAACGATGTGCCGCCGCCGACGTAGCTGAGGGAAAGGATGCCCGTGCCCGCGCCGATGTCGTAGGCGCCCAGGGAAGTCAGGGGACCATCCAGCCACAGCGCGCCCATGCCCGCAAAGCGGGTGGTGCCCGCATTGTTGTAGCTGCCGCTCACGCTCACCGTGGCCCCGGCCGCCAGAATGGCCAGTTCCGAACCGCCGGCACTGGCGTAGTTGCCCAGCAACCGGACATCTCCGGCAAAGTCGGCCCAAATCTGTTTGTTGTTGGTGACGCTGCCGACAAACGTCACCGTGCCGCCGGCGGTGCGCAGGCGGCTGGTGGCGGCGTTGGCAATGGTGGTGCTGCCGCTCACGAAAAGGTTCAGACCGCTGGTGTCCAGCACGCCGCTTTGCACGGTGAGGCTGCTGCTGATGACGGTGGCCGCCCCCAGCAGGGCAATCTGGCTACCTTTATCAATGGTGAGGTTGGGATAGATGCCTGTGGCCGCGGGCAGTGTCTGGCCCGCGCCCGTGCTGTCCAGCACCACGGTGGCGCTGTCACTGAAGTTGAAGGCGCCGAAGGAGGTCATGGCCCCGCCCACCAACAACTGGGCGTTGTTCGCCAGGGTGATGCCGCCGCCGGTGGCGTCGATGTCCCCATCCACTTCCAGCGCGCCGTTCACCACCGTGGCGCCAAAAGACCGCAACGTGGCCGAGACGGACACCGGGTGAGAGGCGCTCACGATGAACGTGCCCCCCGTGGCCACTTCCAGTTCGGCCAAGCTGTCCACCACCACCGTGTTGCCCGCCAGGGTAAAGGGCATATCGGTGTCGGCGGGGCGGTTCACGGCGATTTCCTCGCTGGTGAGCGGGCCGCCGACGGTGTAAATCTTGAGGGTCTCGGTGGCCCCCGTCATGGCCAGGGCGGCCACGTTGCTGCCGCTGGCCTTGAACATCACGGCCCGGTCATCGGTGCCGTCCAGGTTGTTGTCGTCAAAGATGGTGTAGACATCGCCCGCCACGCCAAAGGTGTTGTTGAAGGCGAACACGCCGCCGCCACAACCCTGGGTACCCACCACCGCGCCATTGCGGGCCAGCTTGAGGGTGGCGGCTCCCACACAGGTGCCCGACACGTTGAACTGTGTGCCCCAGGCCACGATGGCCGTGCCGGTTTCTACGTCAAAGCCTTCGCCCGCCTGCGCGCCGGTGGCGTTGACCATGTTGACATCCACCGCCGCCGTCACGCCGTTGGCGTCCACATTCACCGTGCAGGCCGCCGCAAAATCATGTCCCGCAAAGGCCACGGTAGAGGGGCCGCTGCGATCCAGGTCCAGACACGTGGCCCCACCCTGGAAGGCGCTGTAACCCACATTGTCAAAAACAATGACGTTAGCACTGGGGCTGATGTGTACGCCGCTCGCGGCAATGCTGCTGAAGGACAACGCCACACTGTTGCTGAGCTGACCGTTCAGCGCCACGGTGGGGAATACCACGCCGGGGTTCACCGAGCCAATCTGCGCCGGTATGCCCCCGGCTGTTTCGTTGGCCAAAAGGCCGCTTTGCTGGTCATAACCGGTTCCCAGCCACAGGTCGCCGCCAAAGTCCAGATGCAGGTTGCCGCCGGTTTGGGTGAAGACGCCGCTCACGGCCAGCACACCGCCGGTGCTGGTCACGTCGTTCACCCGCAGGGTGCCCGCCGCCAGGGTGGCGCTGCCGCTCACCGCCAGCAGATAGGTTTGTGTGCGCATGGAGCCAGCGCCGGTTTTTTGGAAAGCCTGCACCACTTCCACGTCGCTGGAGAGGTTCACGGTCTTGCCCACGCCGTTGTCCACCGTGAGGTTGTTGAAACTGTTGGCGGCCCCCAGGTCCACCCCCACCGACGAGACGCTGGGACTGATCACCACGTTGCCGCCTGCGGGGGAAAAGGTGCCGCCGCTGGCGATGAAATCGCCCTTGGCCAACAGGGTGTTGCCGCCTGCGATGTCCAGGAAGTTGCCCGTGTTGGTGATGGTGGTGGAGCCGCTGACGGTGGCGTCGGTCATCAGGGTGGCCAAGCCAGCCGTTTTGTTAAATATAAGGTTAGGGAACCAGCTTGCCACCGACATGCTGATGTTCTGGGAGTTGATGCCCAGGAAGGTGAGGTTGTAGGCCAGGGAAGGCTGATAGACACCGCCGCTGGCGTTCCAGCTCCCGCTCACGGTGATGTTGCCGGTCTGGTCCAGCGTGCCCGCCGCCAGGGCCATGCTGCGCATGCCGGTGCCAGCGCCGCCCGCAAACACCGTGCGGCCGGGGGTGGCGATGTAAATGTCGTTGAACTGTGTGTTGGGCAGGGTGGTGTCGCCCCCGATATAACCCAGCGAGAGGGTGCCGTAACCCGCGCCGATGTCCACCGTGCCCAGGCTGGTGAGCGGCCCCGCAAGGCTCAACATGCCCGCGCCGGTGAAGCGGGTGGAGCCGAGGGAGGCGTTCATCGCGCCATAAACCGTGACGGTGCCGGTGCTGATGCTGATGGTGCCGAAGGTGCCCGCCGCGGATTGCAGCGACCCGGCGATCTGCACGATGCCGCCGTTCGTCTCCAGCGTGCTGACGTCATAAAGGTTGACGTCGCCCGCCACCTGCAACGTGCCGCCGCTGGTGCGCAGCGCGGGGGTGACCGCGCCGTTTTGCCCCAATGTGATGGAGCCCGCCGAGGCGCTCAGGGCAAAGCCGTTCAGGTCCAGCACCGTGCCGTTGTTTTCGAGTTGCAGGGCCGTGGAGGCGCTGGTAACCGTGACGTTGCCCAGCAATGTGTGGGTTTGTCCAGTGCCCGCCACCGTGATGCTGCTGAAAGTGCCGGGGGCCACGGTGCAGGCCGCCGAGCAGTTGTATTTCACCGTGGCGGCGGGGTGCATGTTGAGGGTTCCGAATGAGGGGTTGCTCGCGCCTTGCAGGGTGAGCAGGCTGCCCGCCGCAAGGTTCACACCGCCGCCAGTGGCGTCGAAATTGCCCGCCACCGTAAAGCTGTTGCTGTTCAACTCAAGGGAGCCGGACACGTTCATGGCCCCGCCGATGCTGGAGGCTGCCACGGCGCTGCTGGACCTCGAGGCCGAGAGCAACCGGCGATGGCAG
>CAYJOG010000003.1:0-21940 GCA_964371695.1 uncultured bacterium | reverse complement strand
CTGGTTTTGTTGGGGGATCTGCGGACCTGGATGGTCCGCATCCGAAACCCGGAGGGTTAAAAACCTGTAGGGTTTCGCGCTCGAGACGGGGATTCATTCCCCGTCTCGGCGATAACAAAACTCCACGGAGGGAGTTTTGTTATGGGTTTTAAAGTCCACAGCTGACTTTATAAACAGGTTTTCAAAGCCTTGGGGGTATAGTAATCACGTGCATCTGGCGCTTATTCAACCGCCGTCGCTGGTTCGCCGGTCCAACTACCTCAGCTACGTCGCCATTCCGCCCCTGTGGCTGGGTTATCTCACCGCCAGCGCCCGCGAGGCGGGCCACACGGTGCAGGTGGTGGACGCCATCGGCGCAGGACTGAACCAGTTCTGGCGCTACCGGGGCAAGACCCTGCGGGGCCTGGACTTTCACCAGATTGTCTCTGCCATTCCCCCCGAAACCACCGTGGTGGGCCTCACCTGCATGTTCAGTTGCGCCTGGCCCATTGTGCGAGACCTCTCCTTTGCCATTCACACCGCCCGGCCTGATCTCACCCTGATACTGGGGGGTGAACACGCCAGCGCCCTGCCAGATGAAGTGCTGGCAGAAAGCCCCTTTGACATCCTGATAAAAGGTGAAGGCGAAGAAACCCTGCTGGCGCTGTTAAAGGCGCTGGAAAACCACGCGCCCCTCTCGGCGGTGGCGGGCATCAGTTACCGCGACCATCAGGGCCTGATTCACCACAATCCCCGCCGGGGGCGTATTCGTCAGATCAACGACATTCCCCCACCCGACTGGCACGACGTGAACGTGGAAGGCTACATCGCGCTCAAAAGCCCCCACGGCGCACAGATGGGACGCTCCATGCCCATGCTTCTCAGCCGGGGTTGCCCCTATCAATGCACCTTCTGCACCAGCCCCAACATGTGGACCACCACCTGGCAGGCCCGCGACGTGGACTGTGTGCTGGATGAAATGGAAAGTTACATCCACCGATATGGCGTCACGGATTTCCACTTTGAAGACCTCACGGCGGTGATCCAGAAAAAATGGATTCTGGATTTCTCTGAAAAAATCCTCGCCCGCGGCCTCAACATCACGTGGCAACTGCCCACCGGCACCCGCAGCGAAGCCTTTGACGGCGAAATCGCCCACGCCATGTTCGAAAGCGGCTGCAAGAACTTCGCCTTCGCCATCGAAAGCGGCGACCCAGCGGTGCTCAAACGCATCCAGAAACGCATGACGCCGGAGCGCATGTTCAAGGCCGCCCGCGCCAGCATGGCCCAGGGCCTGCGGGTGCAGGGCCTGTTCATCTATGGCTTTCCCTTCGAGACCCCGCTGAACTGGTGGCGCACCTGGCTCACCATTCTCAAATGCGCCGTGCTGGGGTTCAGTGAGGTGAACATCAGCGCGTTTTTTCCCATGCCCGGCACGGTGGAGTTTGACCGCCTGCGCACCGCCGGAAAAATCACCCTGAACGACGACTTTTATTTCAGCCTGTTTGATTACCTCACGCTGTTCCGCCACACCAGTTTCAACCCCCGCCTGCCCAGTTGGGGGCTGCGCGCCCTGGTGCTGTTCAGCTTCATCAGCTTTTTCAGCGTGAGCTGGCTGCTGCGCCCCTGGCGTTTGCTGCGGGAACTGTTTGTGGTGAGCCAGGGCAGAACCCAGAGCAAGGTCATGCGCATTCTCAAAAGCATGCTCACCCTCAAGCAGTTCCGGGCCACCCGCACACTGGGAGACATTCCCCCGCCGCCTGATTTCAGCCCCGGCGAGGCGGCCACACCCATCCGTCAGGCTTTGTAATCACTTTACATTCGCACCCGTATGGAGTAAATTCCTGGCATGAGCCGTTTTCAGAGCACCGACGAGTACATCCTTTCTGACGAACTGCGCTACGCCGCCGAGGTGGCCGTGACGCTGGGCCGCCCCCTGCTGGTGAAGGGCGAGCCGGGCACGGGCAAAACCCAACTGGCCAAGGCGGTTGCCAAGATGCTGGAAAAAGACCTGCTGGTGTGGAACGTGAAATCCACCACCAAGGCCAAAGAGGGGCTGTATCACTACGACACCGTCAAGCGCCTGTTCGACAGCCGGTTTTCCGATGCCGACGTGTCCGACATCCGCGCCTACATCCGCCTGGGCAAACTGGGGCAGTCCTTCTCCACCGAGGAACAGGTGGTGTTGCTGGTGGATGAAATAGACAAGGCCGACCTGGAGTTTCCCAACGACCTGCTGAACGAACTGGACGAAATGTATTTTCACATTCCCGAAACCGATGATGTGGTGCGGGCCAAAAACCGCCCCGTCGTCATCATCACCAGCAACAGCGAAAAGGAACTGCCCGACGCTTTTTTGCGCCGCTGCGTGTTTCATTTCATCAACTTTCCCAGCCCCGAAGCCATGGTGGAAATCACCCGCCTGCACCACCCCGAAGTGGAAGACAAACTGCTCAAGGCAGCGCTCACGCGGTTTTACTGGCTGCGCGAACTGGACGAAGTGCGCAAAAAACCCAGCACCAGCGAGTTTCTGGACTGGATTCAGGCCCTGATGCACGCGGGCATTGCCCCTTCCAGAATCGAAGAGGAAATCCCCTATCTGGGGGCACTCATCAAAAAGGAACAGGACCTGGACGTGGTGGCGCGCAAAAAGGCTGGTCCCAAGGTGCAACACGCCCGGCCCCTGAGCTGGTAACCATGTTCACGGACTTCTTTTATCTCTTGCGCGAACAGGACATTCCCGTGAGCGTGCATGAGTTCATGGCGCTGCAAGAGGCGCTGGAAAGCGGCTTGGCGGCGGACAGTCTGGTGCAGTTTTATTACCTCTCCCGCTCGCTGCTGGTAAAAAACGAAACGCTGTTTGACCGTTTCGACCAATGCTTCGCCCATTTTTTCAAAGGCCTGGAACTGGGCGACCGAGTGGTGGATCAAGTGATCGCCGAAATGAAGAAGGTGCCGCCCCGCCAGTTCACCCAAGAAGAAAAAGACGCCATCCAGAAACTGAACCTGCGCGAGGTGCTGGAAAACTTTCGCAAGCAGTGGGAACAGGGGGGCTTTCACGCCCACGTGGGCGGCAACCAGGCCATCGGCACCGGCGGCACCAGCACCCAGGGGGCCTTTGGTTATAACCCGGCGGGGGTGCGCATTGGCCAGGGGGGCGGACGCCACGGCAGTGCGGTGAAAATTGCCGAGGCCCGGCAGTTCCGCAATTACAGCGCCGACCGCCAGTTGGACACCCGCCAGATCAAGGTGGCCCTGTCGGGCCTGCGGGCGCTGTTGCCCACGGGGCCAGAAGACGTGCTGAACGTGGACAAGACCATCACCGCCACCGGTGATAACGCCGGTGAACTGGAACTGGTGTTTGACCGCGAAATGCGCAACGACCTGCACGTGGTGCTGCTCATGGACACCGGCGGCAGCATGGCCCCCTATCACGAAACCATGAACCGGCTTTTCAGCGCCATCAAGGACCGTTTCAAAAAGGTGAGTTATTACTATTTCCACAACTCTCCCTATCAGGAAATGTGGGAAGACATGGAGCGCGGCAAACGCATTCCCACTTACAAATTGCTGCGGGAATCCACCCACAAACACAAGCTGATTCTGGTGGGCGACGCCGCCATGGCTCCCAGCGAACTCATGGAAGTCAACGGCCGCATTGATTACTGGTCCAACAACAGCATTTCAGGCATTCACTGGCTGCTGCGGCTGAAAAAGGCTTTTCCGGCGGCGCTGTGGCTGAACCCAGACGAAGAGGTTTACTGGCGGCACACCTACACCACGCGCATGATCGCCAACGTGTTCCCCATGATGCCGCTCACGGTTTCGGGCATCACCAAGGGCATGAAGATGCTGCTCAAAAACCGCACCCTGCCCGAAGACGGCGCCATGGAAAAGGAACTGAGGGATTCCGTCAACCAGCACATGCGCGACGCCAGGGAAGTTTTGGGGTAGCGCCGGGTTATACTGAGGTTTCTCATTTAAGGAGACACCATGCTGCCCACCATTGACGACATCCTCACCAAAATGGTGGAGATGGGCGGGTCGGACCTGCACCTGAAGGCCGGCAATCCCCCCATCTTCCGCCTCAGCGGCAAACTCACCCGCGCCACCGAGTTCCCCACCTTAAGCGCCGACGACACCAAGGCTCTCATGCAGAGCATGATGCGCGCTGATCAGGTGGAGACCTTTCAGATAGAGCGGGAACTGGACTTCAGTTATCCCCTGGGCAACATCGCCCGGTTCCGCGTGAACGCCCTGCACCAGCAGGGCAAGGTGGGGGGCGTGCTGCGGGTGATTCCCACCAAAATCCGCACCACCAAAGACCTGAACCTGCCCGAAGTGCTTGAGGAAATCACCCACACCAAGCAGGGACTGATCTGCGTCACCGGCCCCACGGGCAGCGGCAAGTCCACCACCCTGGCCGCCATGATCGAATACATCAACGAACACCGCGAGGAACACATCATCACCATCGAAGACCCCGTGGAGTTTGTGTATCAGGACAAAAAATCCATCATCAACCAGCGGGAAATCGGCCAGGACACCAAAAGCTTTCAGCAGGCGCTCAAGCGCGCCCTGCGGCAAGACCCCGACGTGATTCTCATCGGCGAAATGCGCGACCCCGACACCATCACCACCGCCATCACCGCCGCCGAAACGGGCCACCTGGTGTTCAGCACCTTGCACACCAACGACGCCGCCCAGACCATTGACCGCATCATCGACACCTTCGAGCCGGGCCAGCAACACCAGATTCGCCTGCAACTCGCCAGCGTGATTGTGGGCGTGGTGAGCCAGCGGCTGTTGCCCAAAAGCGGCGGCGGACGCGTGGCGGTGCAGGAGGTGATGGTGGGCAGCCCCAGCATCAAAAAACTCATCTGCGAAGAAAAAACCAACGAGATGCTCAAGATGATCGAAGGCAGCCGCACCACCTACAAAATGCAGTCGTTCAATCAGGCGCTGCTGGACAAAGTGCGCGACGGGGCCATCACCGCAGATGACGCCCTGACTTATTCCAACAACCCCGGCGACCTGCGCATCAAATTGCAGGCCCTGCGCATGGAGCAGGAAACAGCTGGCGGCGCTGCGTCAGCAGCGGCGGCCCCGCCCCCTCAATCCCACGGCGGCCCCGGCGGGCCACCGCGCCCGCCGGGCGCACCCCCACCACCACCGCGCCCACCGGGCGGCGGACCACCCCCACCTCCCGGTGGCGGCGCACCCATCAAACGCCCCAGCAGTTGGTGAAAAGCCTGTGCCGAGAGTGGGCGCATTTGACGGGGTGGTTGTCTATGTCTATTACGACGATCACCCACCCGCCCATGTTCACGCCATTTATGGAGAGTGCGAGGTGGTGCTGGGTATCGAAAGCGGGGAAATCATGCGGAACATAAACAATTTCCCTTCCAGAAAACTCTCCCTTCTGAAAACCTGGATTTTTGAAAACAAGGAAGAACTGTTAGCGAAATGGACTCTTTGCCGCCCGGGTGGTGTATAATTCTTTTCAGAAAAATGGTTTTTTATCACGTCAAACAGGTTCTTCCGCTGTCTCACCTGAAGCTGCACGTGATTTTTGCGGACGGACTGGAAGGGGATGTCCTGATTGACCCTTCTTATCTTTTTGGGCTTTTTGAACCCTTGAAGGATGAATCATTTTTCAACCGCGTGCATTGCCAGGACGGGTTTGTCACATGGCCGGGCGAACTGGATCTCGCCCCCGACGCCATGTACGACGCCATCAAACGGAACGGTGTCAAAATCCTGAAAGCACCTCAATCCGTTCTGGCCTAAGCCCGTATTCAGAACGGCAACTCCTCCAGAAACGTGGGATAACTCACCGCCGCGCAGGCCACGTTGTCAATTTCCGCGCCGGGGCCCCGCGTGGCCGCCAGCACCAACCAGGACATGGCCAGGCGGTGATCGTGGTGGGTGGTGAGCACACCGGTGGCCTTGAGTACCGGCGCGCCCGTCACGGCCATGCCGTCTTCGTATTCCTCCACGGCGGCCCCCAACCGGCGCAGGTTTTGCACCACGCAAGCAATCCGGTCGCTTTCTTTTTTCCGCAATTCCGCCGCGCCGCGCATGGTGCTGGTGCCCGGCAGCGTGGCCGCCAGCGACATCAGGATGGGCGCTTCATCAATCAGTGACGGCGCTTCGTGGGGTTCAATGACAAATGGCCTGAGATTTTCGGCATGTCGCACCGTGATGTCCCCCACCGGCTCCGGCGCAGCAACATCATCAGACAGTCGAACTTCAACCCCCACACCCGCCCGCTTCAGCACATTCAGAAACCCCGTGCGGGTGGGGTTGAGGCACACGTTTTGGATCACCAGTTCCGCGCCGGGCGCCAGCGCCGCCAGCACACACCAGAACGCCGCGCTGCTGGGGTCCGCAGGCACCGTGAAGGGTGGCAGCGACAGCGGCAGCACCGCCCCGGCCCCAAGGTGCAGCGTGCGCCGGGGCGTGCCGTCGTGGGAGATGCTGAAGTGGCCCGGCACAAGGCGCGACAGCCACCGCTCGGTGTGGTCGCGGCTGAGTTCCGGCTCGTGGATTTCCACCGCCTGAGCAGACGCCAGCCCCGCCAGCAACAGTGCGCTTTTGACCTGGGCGCTGGCCACGGGCAGGGTGAAGTTTTTGAGAGGCCCGCTCACGCCCTGTTCAATGCGCAGGGGCAGGCAACCCTGTGTGGTGCTGATGACCGCGCCCATTTCACGCAGTGGGTCACACACCCGCTCCATGGGGCGGCGGCTGAGGCTTTCGTCTCCGGTGAGGGTGGCGCAGATGCCCGCGCCCGCCAAAAGACCCGTCATCAAACGCGCCGTGGTGCCGCTGTTGCCCGCGTCCAGCGGCGCGGCCACGGACCTGGGCCAGGCCGCCAGCCCCGGCCCGCGCAGGTGCAGGTTCATGGCGCTGCTGCTCTGGCCAGACAGGAGGGGCATTTCTTCCGCCGCCGTTCCCAGCGCGCGCAAAATGCCCAGTGTGCTGAGGCAATCTTCGCTGCGCAGGCAATTGAAAACCTCGCCACCGTTTTTCACCAGTGCTGCAAACATCAGGGCACGGTGGCTCAGGGATTTGTCTGGCGGAATGCGCAGTTTTTCGCCCAGCCCGGCCCCAGGCAACAGGGCCGTGACATTCAGAGGAGGCACGACAAAAGGTTGCTCAGACATTTTCCGCCACGCTCTCATACCGATTCCAATTCAAAAAAGCATGAATTGGAATCTTTTTCTTGGCCTTGCCATTCGTCCTGAATGGCTTCGGCCCGGCAGGGCGCAGGCAAAGCCAGCTCCCTGCCGCGAACACCTTCGGCGCTGATTGCGCCTCGGCATTCGAACTGAATTCATCCATGAATTCATACCAATTCTTCTCGCCCGTTACTGGTTCAGTCATCGTTCCTTGGCCATTATCCCTTCCTGTGACTTACGGCATTCCCGGTTCAGAATTGGTGTCAAACAGGCCATGGAGCAAATCTTCAATCACCTTGGTGTCATACACTTCGCGGGGATTGGTGAACAGGCACGGCTCCTTCAGGGTTTCCACCGCCATGTTGGGCACCGCCTTCTGGTCCACACCCAGCAACTTGAGTGAACGGGGCAATGGCAGCGAGGCGGCCAGTTTTTCGATGTTGGTGATCAACTTTGCCGCCGCGTCTTCTTCTGTTTTGGCGTGGGCCGCCAGCCCCAGACGGCGGGCCACAGCGGCGGCCTTGGGTGTGATGGCGGGTTGATTGAACCGCAGCACCGGCGCAAGCAGCACGGTGTTGATTTTGCCGTGGTGAATGTTGTGGCGTGCGCCGATGGTGTGACTCAAGGCATGCACCAGCCCCACCGCCGCATTGCTGAAAGCCATGCCCGCCAGAGACGCCGCCCATTGCAGCGCCGTCACGTGCGTTTCCTTTTCATCCGCCGCCAAGGCCCCCGGCAGGTGGGCCAGCACAAGGCGGGCAGACTCCAGCGCCAAAGCGTCGCTGGCAGGGCTGGCCCAGGTGCTGAAAAGGGCCTCCATGGCGTGAGAGAGCGTGTCCATCGCGGTGGCGGCCAGCAGGTCCGGGGGTTGTGTCATGGCCAGGGCCGGGTCCAGAAAAGCCGCCACGGGGGCCAGTTTGGCGTCGCGGAAGACATGTTTCTTGCCCATGTCGGCGTCTTTGATCATGGCGGTGATGGCCACTTCGCTGCCGGTGCCCGTGGTGGTGGGAATGGCCAAAAGCGGCAAGGGCTGACCCTGCACATTGTCCAGACCCAGGTGCGCACCAAAGGGGGCCTCACTGCCCAGCACCGCCGCCGCCAGCTTGGCGGTGTCCAGCACACTGCCGCCCCCCAGGGCCACCACCACATCGGCATCATAAGCCTCACCCACCACCACCGCGCCCTCTACGCTGTGGGGGCTGGAATCACTCACCACGTCCACACAAACACCGGCGCAGCGCGGCCCCAGCACTTCTTCCAGTCGCGCCACGTGCCCCAGAGCCAGCAGGGTTTTGTCGCTCACCACCAGAGCACGCCTCAGGCCCCGCCGGTCCAGTTCCACCGCCACCTGCGACAGTGCGCCCAGCCCCTGAAAAACGGTGGTGGACACAACAAACATCGCGGGTTGCGGAAAGCGGCTGACCATGGGCGCTAAGACTAAGGACGGAATTGAAAATGGCAACCGTTCAACTGCTCATACAATGCACTGCCCGGTGGAAGAAAAATCAACCCCAACCCCTGCCTCTCGCCGCGCTCTTTTTCTGGAATGGCTGCTGCTGGTTTTTCTGTTTGCCCTCATGGCCCGGCGGGGCGTGTTCATTCCATTTCGGTCCGACAGCAACGGTTATGAAGCCGCCGCCTGGATGCTGAGCCAGGGTTACCGGCCCTATGTGGATTTCCTGCACTCCCAGGGCCCGGCTTTTTTGCTGTGGGGTGCGGTGTGGCAAAAGCTGCTGGGCGACACCGCCTGGGTGTTTCGGCTGTCGGCCTGTGTGGCTTATGTCGGCGCCATGGCCCTTGCCCTGGGCATCACCGCAAGAGTGATCAGGCAATCCCTGGCCAGAACCTTGATCGTGGCGGCGTTGTTTCTTTCTCCGGTAGCCGTGTGGGAATCGTGGAACTTTATCGGCGCCAGCGAAATGCTGTTTGGCCTGATGGTGGCCGCCTGGGCCGTGATGGGAAAAGAAAAACCCAACCCATGGCTGGCGGGTTTTGGCCTGGGGTTGGCCATGGCCTGCCGCCTGCTGGCGGCACCCCCTGTGGCGGCCATGTTGCTGACTCTTTTTCTGATCCACCGAAGAACGTTTGTGTTGACTGTGTTGAGCATGATGGGAACATGGCTGGTGCTGGTGGGCTGGACCTGGGCGCTGGGAGGTTTTCAGTATTGGTGGCTCCAGACGCTGATTTATCACGCCCGCAAAGAAGTGATTTTTACCGACCGTTACAGCAGTTATCTGCGCAACGGCGTTTTGCTGCTGCCTGCCTTGTGGGGGGTATATTGGCTGCGCGGTCCACAAAAAATAGATTTCAAAAACCCCATGCTGATTTGTGGCTGGGCCGCAGTGTTTCTGGGCCTGGGCGCGGCGTTCACACAAAAAGTTTTCACCATGTACTACCTCATTCCTGCCCTGTGGGGCTGCTGGGTACTGTTGGTTTTTACCATTCAGCCCACACGCGGCAGCCGCTTCTGGCTTGGTTTTGCGCCCATTCTTGTTGTGAGCGCCTATCCGGTGCTCACGGCGCTCAGGCCCTATCCGCCAGAGGGCAACGCCCCGGGCATCCGGGCCGCCTGCAAAATGATCGCAGCCCGCGTCGCCCCCGGCTCAAGCGTCTTTGCCGAATCCATGATCGGCTGGCCCATTTATCAGTGTACCCAAACCAAACCGTGGTATGGCTTCACCGACACCAACCTGATGATTTTTCAATCCGTCCGATCTTTTGAAACACTCCTCACGCTACTCACGGAAGACCCCCCCGCAGCGGTGGTGCTCAGCAAAAACTATGGCCAGGGGGGATTTCAGCCTTTGCTGAAAGTGCTGAGGCGTCATTACACACCCATTCCCCAACCCACGGGGAGTCAGATTCTGGTCTGGCTCCCAAAATGATTTTGCATTTTCAAACCCGGCCCGGTAGCGTGAGACCATGAACACCCCGGCCATGGATGTCATTCAGTTGCCCATGTGGAAGGACAATTACGCCTACCTGATCGTAGAAAAATCCAGCGGCCTCGCGGCCCTGGTGGACGCCCCCGAAGCCGGGCCGGTGCTGGACACACTGAAACAGAACGGCCTCACCCTAAAGGCCATCTGGAACACCCATCATCACTTTGATCACGTGGGGGCCAACAAGGAACTCCTGAAACATTTTCCTGATCTGGAGGTGGCCGCCAGCGCCACCGATGGCAAACGGGTGCCGGGCTTCAACCACGCCGTCAAGACCGGGGACACGCTGGCCCTCGGCCAGTTACAGTTTGAGGTCCGCGCCGTGCCGGGCCACACATTGGGCCACATGGCATGGGTAGGACACGACGCAGCTTTTGTGGGCGACACCCTTTTTGCGCTGGGCTGCGGCAGGCTTTTTGAAGGCACTCCCCAGCAGATGCACCACAGCCTGAACACTGTGCTGGGGGATTTGCCTGGCGGCATGCTGGTCTACTGTGCCCACGAATACACCCTCTCCAACCTGGTCTTTGCCACGGATCTTTTGCCCGCCGACGGCACTCTGGCCAAGGCGGGCGAAGGACTGAAGGCCCAGCGCAACCGGGGCGAACCCACGGTGCCCACCACGCTGGATTTTGAACGGCGGCACAATCCGTTTTTGCGCTGTCACGAAACCGCCGTGGCCCAGGCCGTGGCGGCCAAATCAAAAAAGGACTGTGCAAACGAGGTGGACGTGTTCGCCGCCCTGCGCGCCCTGAAGGACAATTTTTAATGCCCCAACCCGCAGACCGAAAAAAAGCGCTGCTGGTCCTGCGCGTGCTCAAAAAACGTTACCCCGACGTGCGCTGCGCCCTGGTGCATAAAAACCCTTACGAACTGGTGACCGCCACCGTGCTGAGCGCCCAATGCACCGACGAACGCGTGAACAAGGTCACGCCCGCATTGTTCCGGCGTTTCCCGACGCCCCAGTCCATGGCCAGCGCCCGGCAGGAAGAAATCGAAAAACTCATTCATTCCACTGGCTTTTTCCGCAACAAGGCCAAAAACCTGTTGGGGCTGGCCCGGCGAGTGACGGAGGTCTACGGCGGCGAAATCCCCAACACCATGCAGGACCTGCTGAGCCTGCCGGGCGTGGCCCGAAAAACCGCCAATGTGGTGCTGGAGACGGGCTTTGGCATTGTGGAAGGCGTGGTGGTGGACACCCACGTGGGGCGCATCGCCCGGCGGCTGGGCTGGACCACCCAGCAGGACCCGGTGAAGGTGGAGCAGGACCTGTGCGCGCTTTTTCCGCGCAAGGAATGGGGCGATCTGGCCCATATCCTGATTCATCACGGCCGTGACCTGTGCGACGCCCGCAAACCCCGCTGCGGCGAATGCCCCGTCAAAACCCACTGCCCTTCGGCAATTTGAAAAACCCATGTCCCGCGCCCCTGTTTCCACGCCCGACCCCACACGCCCCGAAAGCGTGCAGGCCATGTTCACCGGCATCGCCCGGCGATATGACCTGCTCAACCACCTGCTCAGCTTCAACCAGGACAAATCCTGGCGGCGGCAGACGGCGGCGCGGGTGGCCGCGCACGCGCCCCAGCGGGTGCTGGACCTGGCCGCGGGCACCGGCGACCTGGCCCTGGCAGTGAAACAGGCATCACCCGGCGCCCACGTGTTGCTGTGCGATTTCACCCACGCCATGCTGCAACTGGCCCCGGCCAAGTTCAACGGAAAAACAGGCGCGTCTTTTGCCACTGCCGACGCCCTGCATCTGCCCTTTGCAGACAACCAGTTCGACGCCCTCACCATTGGTTTTGGTTTTCGCAATTTTGCCGACCGGGCGGCGGGGTTGGCGGAATGCCGCCGCGTGCTCAGGCCCGGCGGGCGGCTGTGGATATTGGAGTTCAGCCAGCCGGAGGGGGTTTTGTTCGGACCTTTTTACCGGCTTTATCTGTCCAGACTCCTGCCTCTGGCGGGCAACCTGCTGAGCAAAAGCGGCCTGGGGGCCTATGGGTATCTCGCTAAAACGGTGGGCGATTTCCCGCCCCGTGGCGTCATCAGCCAGCAGATTCAGACAGCGGGTTTTCAGCAGGTGAGCGCCCTGCCCATGACACTGGGCATCGTGGCGCTGCACACGGGTGAGAAATAAATCCTCACCGCCAGTTCACGCGGCACAGCACCCCGTCGCCACAACCCAGTTGGGGATAAAGCCGGTTGTACATCCAGGCGTTGTGCACCACTTTTTTGGCGTAGTCCCGTGTTTCTTCCAGGGGAACCTGCTCTACCCAGTTCCAGGGATTCTCATAACCGTTGGCGTTCAGCCACCGGCTCACGTTGCCCGGCCCACCGTTATAACCCGCGCTCATCAGCCGGTTATCAGGGCCGAATTTTTCTTTCAGATAGGCCAGATAACGCCCGCCATAACGCAGGTTCTTGCCGGGGTCATCCAGTGATTCGGGTGTGTAGTCCGCCGCTTCGTTCAACCATCCGGCAATCTGCTGACCCGTGGAGGGCATGATCTGGCTCAGACCAATGGCCCCGCTGCGGCTGCGGATGCGATGCATGAAACGGCTCTCCTGCCGCACGATGCCATAAAGAAACGCCGGGGGAATGCCCGTGTCAGCGGCGGCCTGCCGCGCCTGGGGCAGAAAATAAAGCGGATACAACAACGACTGGAACAACACCGTCTCTGCCAGCGGCGAATATCCCTTTTGCCACCACAACAGTTCCAGGGTTTTCACCGAGGCCAGATAGTCCTTCCACTCCGCCTGACACCACGCCAGCAGCAGTCGGTGTTCGTCGCGCCAAAGTGGGGTTTTGTCCTGACCCTCGGCCAGTTGCAGCAGCGCCGCCGCCGCCGCCGGCTCGCCCGCCAGCAGCAGCAGATGGGCCGCCCGCGCCGCGCCGGATTGCGGCTCAAGGGGCGGCAACTGGTCCAGCGGTTTGGGGCCGGTCACACCTTCGCGCTCCAGCAGCCCCGCCACGCCCAGGCTGTGGGGATGACGCCGCCACAGATTTTGCAGCCGCCGCGCCCCCTGGGGTTTGCGCGCCAGCATCGCCAGCAAATCGCCGGTGTGGGGAGCATAAGAAAACCGCGCCTCTGCCACCTTGGCCAGAGCCAGGGCTTTTTCGGGCGCGCCTTTGTTGATGTCAAATCGTCCCATCCACATCGCGGCCTCTGCGCCGGTGTCGTCCTTGCCTGTTTGCCACAGGGGCGTCCACAACTTGCGGGCCAGTTCGGGCTGTCCCATGAGAAACGCCGACTTGCCCTGAAACCAGATGGACAGATCGCGCTCGTCCGGCTCGTTCTGGGCCTCCACCACCTTGAAACAGGCGATGGCGTCTTCAAACCGCTTGGCGTAAATCATGCCCCGGCACCGGCGATAAAGCGCCTTGCTGAACCACTTGCGCGACACCGCGCCGCCCTGAGCCAGCGCTCGCAGGGCCAGTTCCGTTTCGCTGTCACCCGGCGCGTACACCACAAAAAAACTGCGGCCTTCATCTGCCAGGGCAAGAACATTCAGGCGCGACGCGAGCCGGGCCGCCGACACACCTACCTCGGCGCTCAACTGTTTTTCGGCGTATCGCAGCAGACCCAGCGCCGACATGGGGGGCATGGGCGGCAGCGCCGTGAGGGCCTCAATGCGCCGGGCGATTTCGGGGCGCGGGCGGTCGGGCGTGCGGCCCGACAACATGGCCCCCAGCACCGGGCCGAACTGCTCTGGCGGCGTGGCGGGATAACGGGCCAGCCAGCGGGCCACCAAGTCTTCTTTGGTGTAACCACTGCCGAGTTTTTCCAGCGCCGACACCACACCCACAAAACACCGGGCTGGTTCACAACCCGCCATGGCCAGCCGGGCGGCAAAATAAATCTCCAGTTCCTTTTGCGCGGATGCGTCCAGCGACCCGCCCGCCGCCACAGGGGGTGGATTTTTGCCGCCGTGGCGGCAACGCATGGCCCTGAGTGCGCTCAGCGCATCTCCTGTGGGCGCGGGCGTGGCGCAGTCCCCACCCAGGTGCGCGTGCAGCGTGGCGAACAGCGCCGTCTGGGGCACAGGTGACAGGTCAAAACCCAAGCCCCGGCGCATTTCCCCCGCCATCTGCACTTTTTTGAGCCACGCCCGCTGTGTGGCGGAGCCTGTCCAGCCGCCGCCGGGGTTCGCGAGCGCGCCGGTGAAGAGCAGTGGCCGTGACAATCGGCCCCGCACCATCCAAAACCCCCCCACGAGCAGGCACAAGGCCGCCGCAACCGCTGCAATCAACCGCCGCACAGCGCCTCCAGACGGGTCTGCAAACGGGCGGCTTCCACCGGCGCGTTGTAATCGGCCAACATGCGCTCGCGGGCCGAGGCCCCCAGGCGTTCGCGCAGCGCCGCGTCACCCGCCAGACGGGACAGGGCAGCGGCCAGGGCGGCCGGGTCGGCTTCGTTCACCAGCAGGGCGTCCATGTCGTGGCGCAGCATATCGGGGATTCCCGCATGGTGCGTGCTGAGCAGGGCGCAGGCCATGAGGCCACCCTCCACAATCACCGTGGGGGTGCCTTCTTCGTCGCCGTCGGGGCCAATTTTGCTGGGCACGGCCAACACGTCGCACCACTGCATCCAGCGGCGCACACCGGCGCTGTCCAAGGCCCCCAGCCAGTTCACTTCCTTCTGCATTTTCAGCCCCAGCCAGCGTTGTTCCAGTTTGACAATTTCAGGCCCCTCGCCCACCAGCGTGAGTTGAAAAGCCGTGCCCCCCGCCTTGAGCTGACCCAGAGCTTCTATCAAATCATCAAAACCTTTTTTGGCCACCAGCCGCCCCACCGCCAGCACACGCAGCGCCCCGCCGTGGGCCGGGCGGGGCTGGGGGTCAAAATCGGCCGGGTTTCGGGCCAGGTGGTTTTCAAAAATCTTTTCTGGCGGGCAACCCGCCGCCATCAGCCGCTGGCCCATCTGGCGCGAGAGCACCACCACCAGCGCCGCGTGTTCAAACAGTTTTCGATAAGGCTCGCGCCACCGGGGTTCCTTGAGAAAAGCCGAGGCGTCAATGCCATAAAAACAGGCCACAAGCGGCACGCCCGCCGCCTGCGACAGGGGCACCGCCCAAGCCGCCACGGGGCCATGGTGGGCCACAAGCGCCAACGCCTGATGCTGACGGATGAGCCGCAGATAGTCGGGATAGGGCCTGTGCAGGCGCGCCATCAGCCGGTTATAACGCTCTTTCACCCAGGGCAGGTCACACAACGAAAACACGCAGGGATGGGGAAAGAGATCGGCGTTTTGGCGCGGCTCGTCGCTCAGCACCACCGGCTCTGGCCCAACCCGCAGCGCGCGCTCATACACAAACGTCTCCGAGCGGGGCAGGAAGGGATGACAGAGGTGAATCGTGCGGCGCATACTAAAGAACAATCCCTCCAATTTTAGCCACACTTTCAAATTCCTAAGGGGCCTCAAAGTTCAACAACCAAAACGATTGATATACCAATCAAAATATTCGACGGTGTGAACCATTTTACCCCCTGAATAAATTGGCTTCGCATATTGCCCGATATGGTGAAAAAACCTTAGTCGCGCATCTTTGCCATGCATATTTAAATAATAGTTAGGCCATCCACAAACAGCCAACTCTAATTTTTCACATCCCCTTAATGCGACATCATATTTTGTGCAATTGCGAGAGATTTCTTGCAAAAATTTTTCGGAGGAGTATCTAAACATTAATTCCACAAGTTTTCCAAAGGTGGGCGTCAGGCAAACCCCCACCATTTCCATCTTTTCATACCAGCTTGCCACGTCAGAGAGAGCTGGGCCGAGAAGAGTGTTTGATTTTTTATCAAACAAATACTCGCCAGACGCCATGGCCCCCCTCAACAGGAGTCCTATTTCGATCCCGATTGACACTGCATCGCCTGCATGCTGTATCGCTGAATACACCTGCCCAAGAAGGAAGTCTTCTTTTTCTATGTGCGCGCCGCCAAAATCAAAAATAAGTATTATAGTATCACCAAATGTGACTATTTCTCGCGACGAATATATACTTTTCAAAAAAAACTCTACATCTTCTCCAGCGCCCTCTGGAATATAATTCATTGATTTGCTAAGCCTATCAATCAACTCATCCCTTTTTTTTAAAAACGCTTCGCACTCTCCTGTGCTTTTCTGGCCTACACCCAAAGCGTCAAGCATGACAACGACGCCATTTTTGGGGATTATCTTTTCTATATCGCCCACATCGACCGCCTCACGATGGCCTACACAAACCCCACGGCGTTTTCCCATTTTTCGATGCAGCCGGGGCCGTAGGTGTTTTCGATCTTCTGCGTGATGCCGTTGTGTTTGGCGATTTCCTGGAACATGTAGGCGCTTTGGCGGGGCACGCGTTTGAGGTCCGGGTCGTTGTGGTCCAACTCAAAAAGCCCCAGCTTTTTGGTGTAACCCTCGCGCCACTCGAAGTTGTCGCAAAAGGTCCAGTGAAAGTAGCCCCGGATATCCACGCCGTCCTGAATGGCCCGGTGCATCTGGGCGATGTGGGTGAGCAGATAACGCCGCCGCATGTCGTCGCCCGCGTCGCCGCAGCCGTTTTCGGTGATGTAGATGGGTTTGCCGTAGCGGGTGTGCTGGTCGCGCAGCACATGATAAAAACCCGGTGGAAAAATCTGCCAGCCCATGTCCGTTTTCTCGATGCCCTCCGGGATGTCATACCCCTCGGTCATCACGTTGCTCACGGTGGCCAGGTTCAGCCGCACACTGATGCGCGTGTAATAGTTCACGCCCACAAAATCCACCGTGTCTTTGAGGTCGGGAATTTCCTGGCCCTGGCCAAAAGGCAGGGCGACGTGGCCGCTGGTCACGCTGTCGTCCCAGCAGGCATAGCTGGTCTGGGTGAGGAACCGCGCCGCCGCCCGCTGCAAAAGCGACGCCACGCCGTTGTCGTAGTCCCACGGCTCGAAGTGCTGGATGGCGCTGGCAAAACCCACCATCACCGGCCCGCCCCCGGCGGCTTTGCTCACCTCGGCGTGGATCACCCGGTAGGCGATGGCGTGCGCCCGCAGCAGGGCGCGGAACACCGTGGCCGCCGCCAGGGGATTGATTTTTTGCGGCGGAAAATATCCGGCGATGTAACCGGCGATGATGGGCACCATGGGTTCGTTCAGTGTCACCCACAGGTCCACGCAGGGGGCCAGGGCAGGCACGACTTTTTTCACGAACCGCTCCCAATAAGCCAGGGCCTTTTTGTGCTCCCAGCCCCCCATGGCGCGGAACCACTGGGGCACCACCCAGTGGTTGAGCGTGAGGCACACCCGGATGCCCTTGCTCTGCAAATCCTCGAGCATTTCGCGGTATTGCCCAATGGCTTTTTCGTCGAACTGGCCGTCGCGGGGTTCGATGCGCGCCCACTCCAGCCCCAGGCGAAAACAGGTGTGGCCAAAGTCTTTCATCAACTGGTGGTCTTCGCGCCACTTGTGCCAATAGTCGCAGGCCCGGCCGCTCACGTGGCCCTCGCGCACCAAGCCCTTTTTCTCCCAGGCCCACCAGTCGCTGTGTTCGTTGCCGCCTTCAAACTGATGCCCCGCCGTGGCGGTGCCCCACCAGAAACCCTTGGGAAACTTTTTGTCTTTCACGGAACTTCCTTTTTCGGGTTACCGCACCACCCGCAGGTTTTTGGGTAAAAAACGCACAGCGGGGGCGGCTTCTCCCGCGTCTGCCTGATAACGATCCTGACCCATGTAGTGATGAGCGGTGGGCGTGGCGGTGTGAAACACCACCTGGGCAATGGGCGTGCCCACCACCAGGGGAATGTCGCCGTAGTCCACCACCCTGATTTCCAGCGCCCAGCGGCTCTGATAACCCACGTCGCCCAGTCCGGCGCAGAGCGCCACCGTGAGTCCCTGACGCCCCACCGTGCTGCGGGCTTTCATTTCGGCCACCAGGGCTTCATCCCCCTCTTTGGGCACGGCGGTGCCGATGCGCTCCAGCGACGTGCCCAGATAAAACTCGCCGCTTTTGAGCAGAAACGCCTGGTCGTCATCCTTGAGCGCCTCGCCGCCAAAACCGGGCATTTTTTTGCGCACCCAGGCCACTTCCACCGGTTCGACTTTTTCCCAGGCGTCCTCGCTCACATGATACAGATCACGGAAATCCTGATGCCGCAGGCGAAAAATATCGCTGCCCAGGCGCACATCCACGCTGTTGATGCTCACCAGTGAGGGCTCAAAAGGATCAATGACAATGCGCCCCTGTTCATAGGCTTCAAGAATGGCTTCGCGGCAGAGAATCACGGGGAGTTACTATACCGGCGTGAACACCGATGAAAAACCAGCCGCCCTGCCCCATGGCCTTGACCTGGACATCAACGACTGGGGTGCCCTGCTTGGCGGGCTTGGTCAACCGGCCTTTCGCGCCATGCAGGTGTTCGAGGCGCTGCACGCCCAGGGGCTGCGGGATTTTGAAGCCCTCAGCACATGGCCCAAGGCCCTGCGCCACACCGTGGCCGGGGCCGTGCGCCTCACTCCCCTGAACGTGCAGCAGACCCACGCCGCCCCGGACGACACCACCCGCTGGGTGCTCACGGGCGACGGGCCGCAGTTTTTTGAAATGGTGCATATTCCCCTGGAAGGCCGCAACACGCTGTGCCTCAGTTCACAATGCGGCTGCGCCGTGGGCTGCGCCTTTTGCGCCACGGGCACCCTGGGTTTTCTGCGCCACCTGCAACCCTGGGAAATGGTGGAGCAGGTGACGCTGGCCGAGGCGCAGACCGGGCCGCTCAAACATCTGGTGCTGATGGGCATGGGCGAGCCGATGCTGAACCTGGACAACGTGCTGCGGTTTCTGCACCTCATCACCCACCCCAGGGGCCGGGCCTTTGGGCCGCGCCACATCACCCTCAGCACGGTGGGAATGCGCGGCGGGTTTGACCGGCTGCTGACCTTTGAGCTGCCCGTGGGCCTGGCCCTGTCGCTGCACGCCGCCACCGAAGACCTGCGCCAAACGCTGGTTCCCCGTGCGGGCAGCAGCATCATTGAACTACTCGACTTTGGCGCGGCCTATGCCCAAAAAATCAACCAGCCCACCACACTGGAATGGACCCTGTTGAGCGACCTGAACGACACCCCCGAACAGGCCCACGAACTGGCTCGTCTGGTGCAGGGCAAACCCTTCAAGGTCAACCTGATTCCGGTGAACCCCGTGGCGGGCCTGCCGCTCACCCAGTCTCCCCCCGGCGAAAAACAGGTGGGTGATTTCATGGCGGTTCTGCGTCAGGCCGGTGTGGACGTGTTCCGCCGCGACACGCGGGGCCAGGCGGTGAACGCCGCCTGCGGCCAATTGGCTGCCAGGGCGGGTGCATTGTAACCAAGCTTGAGCCTCCATAGATGCTAACTATTCCGGAGTAGCAGCGGTGTCCACACCGCCGTGGAGGGCGAAAACTCTTGATTTTTTGTAGCTTTTGCGCGGTGTGGACACCGCGCCTACTCCTGTAAAGCGCGTAAAGCCTTGATTTCTTGCCGAAAGTTAACAGCTATGGGCTTGAGGCCCCAGACCAGCATGGGTATTGTCCCGGTGTTCCATCCCCAAAGGAGTCACCCATGGCCAAACATACGCCTCTGCTGCCCGCTGCCTTGTTAAAACTGGCCCTCAGCCTGACCGCCCTGTGCCTCAGCGCCAGCGCCCAAGCCAGCGACCATCCCAAAACCATCCAGCACAAAAACCAGCCGGTGTTCAAACCAGAGGCCCACATCAAAGCGCCCCCCGACCCCGCCAAGGCGGCTCCCAAGACAACCAAAACCGCCTCACCCACCAAACCAGAGGAACCCAAAAAGAAACCCAACGCCTACATTCCCAAACCCCCCTCCAAAAAAGGCATGAAAACCGAACTGCCCCAGGTCACCGCCGACGACGTCGGCCCCCCCGGCCGTTGGCCAGATCACACGCCCCCCCACGGCGACTGGGTGTTTGGTTATGCGTGGCGTCACACCCGCAAGTCGGGTCTGCGCAGTGGCAAAAGTGGCGTAAACGCCCCCGACGTGGTGAACCTGACGGGACGCAACCTGTACACCTACACCACCACCCCCACCCGCCAGAACACCCTCACCCACCGCCTGCAGGCCGCTTATGGCCTGAACGACCGCACGGCGCTGCTGGTGGGTGTGCCCTATGTCATCCACAACCGCGACAGCCTCACCAACACCAACCTCACCAGCCGCACCAAAGCCGAGGGCCTCGGGGACATCCGGGTCATCACCCGCTGGAAAATCCCCACCCGTGGCGGCGCGTGGCACGCCCACCTGGGCCTGAGCCTGCCCACCGGCTCGGTGGACGAAAAAGACGACACCCCCCTCACCGTCGGGGCCAAACTGCAACTGCCCTACTCCATGCAACTGGGCAGCGGCACCATGGAACTGCTGCCGGGGCTTTCGTTCAAACGTCAGGGGGTGCCCTGGACAGTGGGCGCGCAGATGACCGGCGCGGTGAGTCTGGGCACGAACAAGCGGGATTACAAACCCGGCGCGAGACTGGCCGCCACCGCCTATGCCCAATACAACTTCACCCAGCGCACCAGCGCCGGGGCGCGCCTGTTGTGGGAAAGCTGGGGCGACCTGGCCGGGAACGACAAAGCACTGAACCCGGCCACCGACCCCACCATGGACAGCAAACGCCAGGGGGGCAGGCGCATCAGCCTGGGGCTGGGCCTGAACATCCTTGGCCCCGACCGCAGCGACCACCACCGGGTGTCGCTGGAGGTGCTGGCGCCCATCTGGCAAACCCTGAACGGCCCCCAGCTTGAACTGGAGCGCAGCATTCAACTGGACTGGCGCGTGGCGTATTAGAGCCTGTTTGAAAACGAATGGAGATTTGTTTTCAAACAGGGGCTTGCGGTCATGGATGACCGCACCCGAAAGCCGAAGTGTTAAAAACACTGAGGTTTTCGCCACGCCAAGGGGGCTTGCCCCCGAAGGCGTTGGGTTTGAAAAGTCCACGACGGACTTTTCAAACAGACTCTTAGGTGTTGATAAACACCCTGAAAAATCCAAGGGCAGACTTTGTAAACAGGCACTAAAATGCGGGCCGGACCGGACCAGGACAACCACGCCGGCCAGGAAGGATCAGCATGAGCAAGGAACGGACTTTTATCATGATCAAACCCAACGCGGTGAAGAAAAACGTGGTGGGCGCCTGCATCAAGGCTTTTGAAGACCGCGGCCTGGAGGTGGTGGGCGTGAAGAAATGCCGGGTGCGCCCCGCAGTGGCCGAAGCTTTTTATGCCGAACACAAGGAACGCCCGTTTTACCGGGAACTGGTGGATTTCATTTGCAGCGGCCCCGTGGTGGCCATGGTGCTGGAAGGCGATGGCGCCGTGAAACTGGGGCGCGAAGTGATGGGCGCCACCGATCCCGCCAAGGCCGATGCGGGCAGCCTGCGGGCGCTCTATGGCGACAGCGTGGGCGAAAACGCCACCCACGGCTCCGACTCCATCCCCAGCGCCGAACGGGAAATCCCCTTTTTCTTCAGCGAACAGGAAGTTCTTTGAAACATTTTTTGGCGAATCCGTAGAGTAGGCGCGGTGTTCTCACCGCGCCTACAATTTACGATGACGAGGACATCGCCGCGACTGCGCAAATTCCTGGCTGTCCAAAACACACCAACGGCCTCACAAAATGCTTAAATCGCCTGCCCAGGGTTTTGATGCTTCTTCCAGTCCCCTTGAACCAAAAGAGGCCTGGCTCTGGTTTCTGCCTGCGGCGGTTGTGGCCTTTCTGGCCACCCTCGCGCCTTTGAGCGACCCCGACCTTTTCTGGCACCTCAAAACCGGAGAATGGATTCTCCAGCACCGCGCCCTGCCCAGCGTGAACACCTTTTCTTACACTGAGCCAAAC
>CAYJOG010000002.1:0-22038 GCA_964371695.1 uncultured bacterium | reverse complement strand
CACTTCCTCTACGGGCCGTCTTTTTTGGTGTCTTCCGGCGGTGGCGGCTGGGGCGATGTTGCCGCCTTGCGGGACCGCAAATAGTTGTTGGTTATCAGACCCACGCTGATCAGGCAGATGGCCAGACTGATGTCCGCCTGTGTCAGCAACACCTTGCGCCCCTCGATGTAGCCGTTCCCAACGAGAAAGTTATACAGGCTGAGGATAAAACTCAAACTCAGCCAAAACTCAATGCTGCCTGGGTGATGGGGCCGGAACAACGACTGGATTATACAGGCATGGTCAAGCCGTTGTCCAATCCCGTCGCTTAACTCGCCAGATAGTTCACCCGCACGCCGGTGACCGAAAAACTCACGTCCATCCGCTGAATCAGGTTTACTTCCACACCCCCCGGCACGCCGGTGATGCGTACCTCGCCGCTTTTGCTCAGGCGTTCACCGCTGGGCAGTGCGCCGGGGTTGGCGTTCAGGGTGGCCTTCAGTGGTGCGCCGGTTTCACCCTGTGCCCCTTCAATGCGAACCTGGGAGGGATACTGCACGATGTCCACCACTGCGGGCGTTACCCGAACCTGAATTTGAGGCGTATCGCTGAGCATGACCCAACTCCCTTTGTGGTGCTTCCCTGATGGCTTAAAGTACCCCTTTGGTTATCGTCCTGAACATTATTTTTTAAAGAATAACCCCGTTTGTCAATTTTGCCTCAAAAGACCGCCATGGACACACCGGTTTCACCCACAACAAACACAGCGGCACTTTATCCGGCGGCCCTGAAACTGACCGGTGTGCCGGTGCTGGTGGTGGGGGGCGGCGGTGTGGCGGCCCGCAAAATCACGGCCTTGGTGGAAGCAGGCGCTGAAATCACTGTGGTGTCCCCCAAAATCCAGGCCGAAATAGCGTCATTTCATAAACAGGGGTGCCTGAATTGGCTGGCCGAGGGGTTTGAAGAACGCCATTTCACCGGCCAGCGCCTTGTTTTCGCCTGCTCTTCAAACCGGTTCGTCAATAAACTAGCGGCCCGGCTGGCCACACAGGCGGGGGCCTGGGTGAACGTAGCCGACGACAGCGCCACCAGCACGCTGATTGTGCCTGCCACCAGCAAAAGCGGCGGTGTGAGCATCAGCGTGAACACCACCGTGCCCGCCCTCAGTCGCAAAATCCGCGAAGAATTGGACGAACAGTTTTTAACAGGATACGATAGTCTTGTTCAGTTCCTTGTCGCTGCCCGGCAGCGGCTGAAACAGGAGGTTCCCGATTCCCCCACGCGCCAGCGTATACTGCACCGCTTTTTTGAGGGTGTCTCGTCCCAAACCCTGGCGGGTTTGAGCCACGGCGACCTCACCCGGCGGCTGGAACAATGTATCTCCTCCTCTTCGGATTGAATCACGACACCGCCCCCGTGGCGATTCGCGAGCAGTTTTCTCTGCCCGACACGGCCCAGGGCCTGGCCCGCCTGGGGCAGATTGAGGGCGTGGACGAAGCCCTTTTGCTCGCGACCTGCAACCGCACCGAGGTGCTGCTGGTCGCCGCCGACCACACCGAGCCGCACACGCTGATGGAAGACGCCATCCACACGCTGTTTCACCGGCATTTCCGCGATTACAAAGAGCATTTTTATGCCCATCAGGATGAAGAAGCCGTGTTTCACCTGTGCGAGGTGGCGGCGGGGCTGGACAGCATGTTGCTGGGCGAAGACCAGATCATCGGTCAGGTGAAGCAGGCCAAGGAGCAGGCCGAAGAAGCAGGCACCCTGGGGGGCGTGCTCACGCGCCTGCTCAACACGGCCCTGCACGCGGGCAAACGGGCGCGCACCGAAACCGCCATTGGCCAGGGCAGCGTGAGTGTGGCGGGCATGGCGGTGCGCCTGGCCGAGAAAGTGTATGGCGACCTGAAGGGCAAACGGGTGATGCTGGTGGGTGCGGGCAAAATGAGCGAACTCACCGCCCAGCACCTCATGGAGCGGGGCATCAGCGAGGTGGTGGTCACCAACAAAACCCACGAAAAGGCGGTGAAGCTGGCCCGCCAGTTGCTGGGCCGCGCCGTGCCCTTTGAAAACCTGCACGAGGGGCTGATGAGCGTGGACATCGTGATCACCTCCACCGCGTGCCCCAAGGCCATTCTTCAGTTTGAAGAGGTGAAGGACATCATGCGCCGCCGCCGCTGGCGGCCCCTGTTTTTGTTCGACATCGCCGTGCCGCGCGACGTGGACCCCCGCGTGGGGGGTCTGGACAACGTGTATCTCTACGATATTGACGACCTGCGGGGCGTGGTGGAGGAAACCTTTGAGTCACGCAAGCAGGAGATTCAGCAGGTGAAGGAAATTGTGCGTGTGGAGGGGCGGCAGTTTTTGCGGTGGTATTTCAGCCTGGAGGCCGTGCCGCTCATCAAGCATCTGCTGGAGCATTACGAACAGGTGCGGGTGAGCGAGATGGAGCGGTTCAAAAGCCGGGTGGAGCAGCTTGGCCCCGAAGGCGAGGAACTGGTGGACGAACTCACCCGCGCCCTCACCAAAAAATTCCTGCACAAACCCCTCATGCGCCTGCGCGAAGTGGACAACCGCGAAGAAGGCAAACGCCGCATGAAGGTCATCAACGCCTTTTTGGGGCATTGAGGGGTATCACTCCAATAATTCGGCGTGGGAGCCAAGGCGCACCAGTTGCAGCCTTGATTCATCGGGTTTGCGGTAAATCAGCAGCAGATCGGGCCTGACGTGACAATCCCGGCAATCTTTCCACTCACCCTTCAGGGCGTGGTCATGGTGCTTTTCAGACAAGGGCTGGTTGTTGACAAGGGTCTCCAGAACAACCCGAAAATCCTTTTCAAGCACCAACCTGTTTGGGCCTTTGGCCTCGCGTCTGTAATCCCGCCTGAACTGGCTGGTTTGTTCAATCTTCCTCATTCAAATCCGCCAGCAGGTCCTCCACGGTGTCAAAAGACGCCAGCTTGCTGCGGCGGGCCTCCTTCATCGCTTTGACCGTTTCAGGATTTGGTTTGGGCAGGTCAAAGGGCAGGGCGTGTTCGGTGGCAATGCGGGTGAGCAGCAGGCGCACGGCGTCAGACACCGAAAGCCCCATGGCGCCCAGCACCGCCGCCGCTTCGTCCTTGATGTCCCCATCAATCCGGGCCTGAACCAGTTTGTTGGCCGCCATGGCTCCCCCCCCCTCGTGAATGACATTGTAATGCAGCCTCTGGCAACCAACAACCCACTCGCTGGAACCGCCCTGGCAAGTTGCTTTGTCGAAAACTGGTGGCGTCGGCATCCAGTGGTGCTTCAGACTTGAAATTGGTGGCGCAGGCATCTTGCCTGCGTTCAAATAAAAAGGCAGGCGGGACGCCTGCCCCACTGAAAGAGAACTGAAAAAGAAATCAGAAGAAGGTGTGGGATTTTTGTTTCAACTGGACTGCCGCCTTCGCGGGAATGACGCCAACTTGTGGGTCATGACAAAGCGAGATGCCGGGGCTGCGGATAACCTGACAGCATTGGCTTTGGCCCTTACGTTTCCTGCAACCGGTCCATAGAATGAACCCATCGGGTGGCACAGCGCTGGGCAGAGGTTTTTCTCCGCCACCGGCACAAGGCCGGTTTGGTGTTGCATTTTCAGAACAGGTCCATTCCCTCCTCGTCTGGAATCCACAGTCTTTGCTTGACGCTGTTGGGTGTGGTGTTTCTGTTGGGGTGTGCCTACACGGTTGAACGCCCCGATGATCCTTTTCTGGATGCCGCCTATCGCGGCAACGTGCGGGAACTGGAGACATTGACGGCGGGGGGTGTGGACCCCGTTACGGCTAATTCATTCGCTTGTCGCCGCATGGGCATGTGCAGAATGAAAAAGCCTGTGGACATTCAGGTGACGGACTTCAAAACAGGAAAAAACGCCCTGCACTACGCCGCTTTTACGGACAACCCGCGCGCCCTGCGCTTTCTGATCAAGGCCGGAGTATCGGTCAATCAAAAAGACAACGAGGGCAGAACCCCGCTGTTTGACGCCATTGAGCATGAGGGTGCCACGACGCTGTTGTTGCAGGTCAAAGCAGCGGTGGATGTTCGTTCCGAAGCAGGCAGTCTGTTGAGTTTTGCAATTGATCGGTGTGTGCATCCCAACCGTTTTGTGCAACTGGTCAAGGCGGGAGCAAAAGCAGAGAAAAACCTGATTTGGGAATTTACTGCGGGTTGTTCGCGGGAAGAAGAAGAGGCGGAAGTCATTTTGTCCTCCCTGTTAAAGGCTAGGGCAAAACTGAACTGGGCTTTTCCCGTCGAAGAAGAAAACCCGCAGCCCAAAAAGAAATCGTCAAAGAAAAACGAAGAAGCCCCCTCTCGTCTTGACCTGTTGCTGGATGACCAGGGAAAAGCGCCGCTTCACAGGGCCGTGCTGGAGAATAATCCAGTTTTTGTCACGGTACTGCTCAAACACGGAGCAGACACCACACTCAAAGACAACCATGGTCAAACGCCCTTGGCGCTTGCCCTTGTATATCAAAAAGAAATGCAGCCTGAGTGGGCCGCCCAGGCCAAGTCAAAAGACAAAGCAGAAGCAGATGCGGGACGGGCGGAAATGGCCAAGGCAAGGGAAATTCAAAAAAGTCTGCAAGAGAAATAACACCGGCTCTCAAAACTCGAACGTGATCCAGTATCCCTGTCTGCCCCGCTGCACCAGGGCCACAAAACTGGCTTTGCCATAGGCCAGATTCACAGCGTCCTGCACGTCTTTGGGGCGGTTCAGTTCCACGTTGTCCACGCGCAAAAACACGTCGCCGGGCTGAATGCCGATGCGCTGGCTCTGGCCGCCGGTGATTACGCTGCTCACCACAAATCCCTTGTCCGCCACAAGGCCGTAACGCTGGCGGGCGGCGGGGTCCACCGGGCTGAGCGTGGCCCCCACCAGGTTCTCCAGCACCGACCGGGCCGCTTCGGGGCCAATCTCCACGGCCCGCACGTTCACCTCGCGGGTATTGCCCTTTTGCCACAGCGTGAGGGTCACCGCGTCGTTCACGATGAGATCCCCCGTGTCCTGATAAAAATCTGATGCCTCACCCAAGGTGTGGCTGCCGGTTTTGAGCAGCACGTCGCCGGGTTTCAGCCCCGCCTTGGCCGCCGGGCTGTCTTTTTCCACGCCGGTCACCAGCACGCCGCCGGTTTCCTTGGGCAGGCCGAAGTGCTCGCGCACGTCGTTGTTCATGTCCTTCACACGAATGCCCAGCCAGCCCCTCTTCACCTTGCCAAAGGTCTGCAACTGGCGCACCACCTGATGGGCGCGTTTGACAGGAATGGCAAAACCGATGCCCTGGGCTTCGTTGTAAATGGCGGTGTTGATGCCGATGACCTCGCCGTTGATGTTCACCAGCGGGCCGCCGCTGTTGCCGGGGTTGATGAGCGCGTCGGTCTGGATGAAGCCGTTGAACACGCGGTCTTTGCTGATGCGCACCGAGCGGTCCAGCGCGCTGATCACGCCGGTGGTGACGGAGCTTTCCAGGCCAAAGGGGTTGCCGATGGCGATGACGGTTTCGCCGATCATCAGGTCGTCGCTGTCGCCCATCGTGGCGTAAGGAAAAGGCGGTTTGCCCTCCATCTGCAAAATGGCGATGTCAAACTGCGCGTCGCCGCCAATGAGCGTGGCCCGGTGGCTGGTGCCGTCCTTGAGGGTGAGCTTGATTTCGCTGGCGGGCAAAAGCACATGGTGATTGGTGAGCACCAGACCTTTGGGGTCTACCACCACGCCGCTGCCCAGGGTGTTTTGCTGCACCTGCTGCTTGGGAAAAACATCCTGAAAGAACTTGTCAAAAAACGGGTCGTTCTGAAAGAAACCACCAAAGGGGTGGGCGCTCTGGGTGACGGTTTTTTCGGTGCTGATGTTCACCACCGCCGCCGCCACCTTGCGGATGGCCCGCACCACGGGGGTCTCGCGGCTGGCTCTGTCTGAGGGGCTGGCCGACACCAGACCCCCGCCGAAACCCTCGGCCTGCTGGCCCTTCTGGTTACCCCCCAGGTGACCCCACCGGCAGCCCCCCACAAACCCCAGGGCCATGCCGGCCAGGATGAGGCTTGATTTTGTCAGCCAGTTTGGGGTCAATCGCATGAAAGGTATCCTTCTTGAATGAAAAAGATAGCCAGGGTGTCCTGATTTGAAAGAGGAGAAATTATCCCCGTTTCTGCATGAAGTTGGTTTTGATGAACGCGAGGATTACTAGCGTGAATCCACCGCCGCCGAGAATAACACCAGGCCACAAATGCCCCACCCAGAGTTGCCAAGCCCCCACCCCAAGCGCCAGCAGCGTCAGCCCGCCGCCCCACCACTGGCCCCGCTCACTCAAGCCGATTTTCCGGCTGGCTATTTCATGTTGATGATGCTGTTCTTTTTCGATCATTTTCAGCAGGCGCTCTCCAGCACCGGGAACCGCTTTTTCCATGGCCGCCAGTTCGTCGCCCAGGCTGGCGGGCCGCACGCTGAAGGCAACCGCCAGGGACTGAACCATCGCCTCGGCAGATGGGTCTCCCGTCAGTTGCGGCTCAAGAATTTCCCTGAGTCGTTCCTTGTTCCATCCCGACTCCTGTTCCGTTTTGGAAACCCCGCCCGCATCATCTGTACGCTGCGGGCTTTCTGGAACAGTGGTGGGGGTGGGCTTTTCTGGAAGAGAATCATCCGGCGGGGACAGGGGACTTTTCCTCCTGCTTGACCAGTTGCAACCAGCTTCCCAGATTTTTCAGATATTTCTCCGGCGGTTCTTTCATGTTTTTCTGGCCCCAAGCCGCGAGAAGTTCATAGAAATGATCTTTGGCCGCTTCATCGCGGGTGGTTTGCCAACGGTCTAATGACTGAACCAGTTCCTCTTCCGGAAAATGCGCCAAGTGATTCCTCAAACCGGCAATCACCCGCCAGCGGTAAGTCAGTGAACCGGCGGCAGCGGGGGAGACCGGATAAGTTGAAGCAACACTCAACAAATAATCCAGTACTTTCAGATAGGCCGCCCGCGTACCGCCCAAGGATTCGAAAGTTCCCTCAAATACACCCCGGGGAATATGCTCCAAGGGGGTGGGCTGTTCGTGGCCTGAAACACTTCTTCCAGATTCTTCTTCCGGCGGAAGTTCAGGAAACAAGCCGATATTTCCGACAACGCTGGCGTACCCTTCCAGCCAATCCGCCGCCAGGGCATTTGACGCACGCTGCTTTTTCAAAGCACCACTCACCACAGGCCTCCTTGTCCGCATCTTACCATCCTGTGCCCAAACAAAGAAAAACACGCCTCACTCAGTTTTTCTCCTCCACAAACACGCCGCCGGTGTAGCTGTAGCGTATCAGCGCCTCGCCGCCTGCCACTTGTCGGCGCACCTCAAACAGGCGTTTGCCTTCAAAAAAGGTTTTGCTTTCGTGGGCGCTGGTTTTGATGGGCAGGCCCAGGGCCAGCGACACTTTCGCCGCCGCGCTGTCGGCCTTGAGAAAGTAACGCTGTTTTTCGCCGCCTGCGTCCAGGTCCAGCACAATGTCCTCCAGGTTGTCGCGATCAAAATCCAGAAACCGCACCCTGTCCAGCGCGCCGCTGAAGGGGGCCGAGAAAAACGGCTTGCCCGCCAGGGGAATCACCCCCACCACCACCTCACCGCCCCCGGCATATACCGCCACCACCGAGGGTTTGGCGGCGTCCAGCACAAACTGCAAACTGGCGCTCTGTGGCAACAGCGCGGCCTTGCCCAAAAAGCGCGTGGCGTAACGGGCATAGTCCATCGAGAAACGGTCTGATTTTTCCGCCGCGCTTTTATAAGCCACGGCGGCCCGCTGTTTTTCTGCGAGTGCGCCCTGCAAGGTGTTCACCAGCCGGGTGAATTCTTCTTCTTCGGGTTTGACCGCAGCGGGCGGCGGCGCGATGGCCACCGGCGGCACGATGGCCGGGACCGGTTCAAAACCGGGCGTGAAGCGGAACACCGCCAGCCGGTCGTTTTCGGCGTCGGCCACCCACAGTTCCTTGCGGTCGGCAAGCCACAGCATGCCTTCGGGGTTTTTGAGGATGCCCCCGCCCACCTGCTGAATCATCTGGCTGTTCTTGTCATAAACCAGAACACGGCTGTTTGCGTAATCGGACACAAACAGCCACTCGCCGCCGGTGGTGAGCCGCCGGGGGCCGCGCAGTGTGCCGTCGGCCCCCAGGGCGCGCGAGGGATAGCCGGTGGTGGTGTTGATTTGTGTGATGCGGCTTTCTTCGGGGTGGGCCACCAAAAGGCGTTCAAAGGCCAGGTCAATGCCCCGTGGCCCCTTCAGGCCGTTGAACACGCCGGTGCGCACCCCTTGCAGGTTGGTGATGACCACGCGGTTGTTGTCGGTGTCGGCGATGTAGATTTTGTCTTTCACCACACGGAAGTCCCGTGGGTGGTTCAGACCCAGGTCGCCGCCAATGGAGCCTTTGTATTCTCCCTTGAAGGTGAACAGGCTGATGCGCCCGGCGTTCATTTCCAGCACATACAACCGGTTGTTGGCGGCCTGGATGGCCACCGGCCCCGCCAGGGCGGCGTCTTTGGTCTGGCTGAAAAAACCGTTGGGTTTGCCGTCGGGCGTGAACACCGTCACACGGTTGTTGCCCCAGTCGGTGACATAGACGTTGCCCTGGGCGGCGGCCAGTTCGGTGGGATATTTGAGCTGGCCGGGGCCGTCTCCCAGGCTGCCGATGGCGCGGGCATAGGTGAAACCCGCCTGGGCCGGTGCGGCGGCCAAAAGAAAGGCCAGTACACCGCATTATCCGGGCAGGGTTCCACCTCTCCCCTTGAGGGAGAGGTCGGATGGATTGGCCTCTTTTTGGCCAGTCCATCCGGGTGAGGGGTTCCAATAAAAAGAAAAAAGACTTAATGGTTTTTTTGTTTTTGAATAAACCCCTCACCCGATGCTTCGCATCACCCTCTCCCCATAAAGGGGAGAGGGGAGCAAGGTGGTTTTTTATATTTGACTGGATTCCCGCTTTCGCGGGAATGACGCCAACTTGCAGGTGATGACAAGCCCTCAAGGGGAGAGGGGGACTGCCCCCACGCCGTTCCAGACCCATTGCTGCTCCTTTTTTCATCCCTGTCCCTTTTTAGGCAAATCCGCCGTGTTCATCAAGAGGATTACCAGATCATCATAAGAAATCCCCACCGCCGCCGCCTGGGCGGGCAGGTCGCTGGTGGGGGTCATGCCGGGGTGGGTGTTGACCTCCAGCACCAGGAGCGCGCCGCCTTTGGGCACAATCATGTCGGTGCGGCTATAGGTGCGCAGGCCCAGGCCGGTGTGCAGTTTCAGGGCCAGTTCCTGTGCGGCGCGGGTGGCTTTGGCCCCGATGGGGGCGGGCAGGAGAAAGTCGGTCATGCCCTTGGTGTATTTGGCTTCAAAGTCGTAGAAAGGGTTTTTGGGGCGCAGTTCCAGCACCGGCAGGGCGGTGGGGCGGGGGTTTTCGATGATGGCCACGGTGATTTGCGCGCCCTCTGCAAATTTCTCGAAAAACAGCCGGTGAAACTTTTTGCGCACGGCGGCCACGCCTTTGAAATCCGCCGCCCCCCGCACAATCACCACCCCCAGGCTGCTGCCCTCGGCGCTGGGTTTGCAGACAAATTCGGGGCCGAGTTTGCGGCGAAGCTGGTCGTAGGTGAGTTTGCCGTCGTCCACCACATGGGGGGCCAGGGGCGCGCCCATCGGGCCGATGACTGCCTTGGTGGTGAGTTTGTCCATGCACAGGGCGCTGGGGAGCACGCCGCTGCCGGTATAGGGAATGGCCATCCATTCCAGCAGGCCCTGCACCGTGCCGTCTTCGCCCCACGCGCCGTGCAGGGCGTTGTAAACGGCCTGGGGTTTGAGGCGTGAGAGGCGGGTGTGCAGGTCGTGCCCCGCGTCTATCAGTGTGGTGGCCACGCCTTGGCGTTTCAGGGCCTCGGCGACACCCTTGCCGGTGGACAGGCTTACGGTGCGCTCGCCGCTAAATCCCCCGGCAACGACGGCCACCTTCTCAAAGCGGCATTTTGGCATGGGCGCATAATAATGCAGGTCGGGCGCTGGAAGTTGGAGGTTGGAAGTTGGTGTCTGGCAAAAAAATGCCCCGTGCAAAAAACATAGAATGCCCCGCTTATGGACACATGGATGGGTTATGCCGATGGGGGCAGCCGGGGCAATCCCGGCCCGGCGGGTTTTGGCTGGGTGCTGATGAAAAACGGTGAGATGGTGCGCACGGGCAAGAAGTTTCTGGGGGTGGCCACCAACAATCAGGCCGAGTGGCAGGGGGTGCTGGCGCTGCTGGCGGCGGCCCTTGAAGAAGGTGCTCAAGTGCTGGAGGTGCGGGCCGACAGCGAACTGGTGATCCGCCAGTGTCTGGGGCGCTACAAGGTGAAGCATCCGGGCCTGAAACCCTTGCACGCCCAGGCCATGGGTCTGGCGGCGAAGTTCCGTCAGGTGCGCTGGGTGCATGTGGCCCGCGAGCTGAACAAACAGGCCGACGCCCTGGCCAACGAAGCCATGGATGGTGGCGGGCGGTAGCTTTTGGGGGAAGTAGTGGGGCGGGCCAGCTATCGCCTTTGCTCGGCCAGATGCCCCAATGGGCATCTGGAATGATTCCTCGCAAACTCCCGCCCGCCTGAATAAAAAGGACAAAAAACCCTTTTCTTCAAATGGCGGGCGAGACGCCCGCCCCACTGAAAGAAAACAGAAAAAGGTGTGGTGTTTTTATTTCAACTGGATTCCCGCTTTCGCGGGAATGACGCCGTCCAGCGCGAGACATCCGGGCGATGCCTGCTTCACCAATGCTGAAAATGATCTACTGCGGTGGTTTGGTGACTTTCCAGCCGTCTTTTTCTTTTTTCAGGTGCATGGTGCTCTGGCGTTTCAGCAGGGGCGCGTTGGTTTCTTCAATCACCTTGGCCATTTCCCTGAGCAGTTTCTGTTTGTAGGGTGAGCCGCCCGACTGCTGCATCGCACCCAGCCTGCGGCCCGTGATTTCGCTCTCGATGACTTTCATGTCGGGCACTTCCATGGACAGGTCCACCGAGGCGGACAGGCCGGTGACGTGTATGGCCAGCAGGCGGTGGCCGGTTTTGGCGGTGATGGCCTGCAGGATGGGGCTGAAAAAAGTGGCCTGCACCTTTTGGACAATATTTGGGTCTTTGCGCACCACGTCGCCGGGGAAATATCCCAGCAGGCCCGCCACGTCGCCGGTTTTGAGCGCCGTGAGGAACCCCGTAGCGGCGGCGGCCACGGCTTTTTCATCGGGTGTGTGGGCGATGTTGTCATCCGCCTGAACGGTTGAGGGGGGTGTGTGCTTTTTGGGTGAGGCCGGTTTGGGTGCAGGCTGGGGTGCTTTGGCGGATTGGGGAGATTCTGTTTTTTCAGCGGGAGGTGTTTTGGCCGAAGGGGTGGGCGCGCTCAGGGCTTCCGGGTCAAAATCCTCCCCTGTGGGCCGGGCCGAGGGCTGGGACAGTTCCTCTTGCGCGTCATAAAGGCCCGTCTGCTTTTTTTGACAGGCGCTGAATAAAAGCATCGGCGTCAGCAGCAGCGCCAGATGTTTTCTTGTTTTTGGGGCGCAATCGTTCATCCGTGACCCAGGCCTTCAATCCAGCGGCGCAGCCACTCCAGCAGGCCGCCGGGTTTCAGCGGCAGGCGGGGGGCGAAATCGCGGGGGTGGGTGAGTTGTTTTGCGCCATACAGCACCAGCCCCAGGCCCGTGGCGGCGGCAGAGGTTTTCCAGAGTTCCGGGGGAATCTCCTTGGCTGCGGCCAGCGCCTTGGGGCGGCTCACGCGCACTTTCAGTCCCAGGGTTTCCTCGGCCAGTTCCTTCAGCCCCCAGATCATGCTGCCCCCGCCGGTGAACACCACGCCGCCGGGCGCCAGCCGCTCAAAGCCGCTGTCGGTGACAGCTTGGCGCACCAGTTCCAGCAGTTCCATCATGCGGGCTTCGAGCACCTCGGCGATGAGGTGTTTTTCCAGCGTGAGTTCTTCCTGTCCGCTGGCGGCGCGGGCCTTCACCTCGCCCTCGGTGCGGGGGCCGTTCAAAAACACCGTGCCGTGTTCCACCTTCAGGCGTTCGGCTTCTTCGGGGCTTACGCCCAGGCACACGCACAGATCGTTGTCCAGGTGGCGGCTGCCGATGGGAATCACGCGGGTGAAGTGCAGCACGCCTTCGCGGAACACCGCCAGATCACTGGTGCCCCCGCCGATGTCCACCAGCACCACCCCCACGCTTTTTTCAGCGTCTTCCAGCACGGCCTCGGCGCTGGCGATGGGTTCCAGCACCAGCTTCATCACGCCCAGGTCCACCTGCTCCACGCACTTGGCCACGTTCGAGAGAAAATTGGTACTGCCGGTGATGACGTGGGCGCGCACCTCCAGCCGGTGGCCGCTCATGCCCACGGGGTTTTCCACGCCTTCCTGGCCGTCCACCACATATTCCTGCTCCACCAGATGCAGAATTTTGCGGTCGGGCGGCAGGGCCAGCAGGCGGGCTTCTTCCAGCACGCGCTGGCGGTCGTTCTCGGTGATTTCGTGGTCGGGGTTGCTGATGGTGATGGCCCCGCTGGTGTTCATGCTGCGGATGTGGCTGCCGGTGACGCCGACATACACGCTGTCCAGGCTCACACCCGCCATGCGTTCGGCGCGGGCCACGCTGTCTTCAATGGCCTCGCGGGTTTTGGGCAGGTCCACCACCACGCCTTTTTTCAGTCCCCGGCTGGGGCTTTTGCCCACGCCCAATATCACCGGCATCGCGCCGGGTTGGGCTTCGGCGATGACGGTGAGGATTTTGGTGGTGCCCACGTCAATGCCGGCCACGATGGTGGGTCGTCGCATAACGCAAAAGCCTAGGCGGATGTGGCCGTTTTGGCAATTGCCAAAACGGTTGGCGACGCTTTAGCCAATCTGCTGAGTTTCAGGGCCAGACTCAACCAGGGTGAGCCGCAGAGGCCCAGGCGGTTTTCCTTCTGGGCGTGGCTCACGGTTTGCCAGTCGGGGCCTTGTTGCAGCCAGCCGGTGAGTGTGGCCGGTGTCAGGGCCAGCACGGTGAGGGGTTTGGGGGCGTCACTGGCCTGAAGGGCTTTCCACAGGCCGCTGGCCCATTGCGGGGCCAATGTCCCCTGTGGTGGATTTTGTGCGAGAAAACCTTCTTCCAGCGGTTCGGTGCGTTGCACCTGCTGATGAGAGAAGTCCATCCGCCACGCCAGCGCCCAGGTTCCCTCGCTTGGCGCGGCCAGCACCACACACCGCCTGCGCCAGGCGCACTGGCCCAAAAAACGCCGCCAGTGGTTCAGCGCCGTGAGGGGCGACACCGCCAGCGGCGGCGAAAACAGCACGCCATCCTTGGCCGGGTCTTCCCACGACCAGCAGCCCCAGGCCAGTTGATCCAGCGGTTTCAGGCTCAGGTCCAGGCGTTCGCTGGCCCGGCTGGTGATGGATGAAAGGCTGTGGGGGGTGAGGGCCACGGCGCTGGCTGCGCCGTGTTGCTGGCGCAAGGCATCCAGCAGTTCGGGTGTGACGGGGCCTTGGGGGGTGTCCAGCAGGCCCTGCTGGTTGCTGAAAAGACGCTGGGGGCCGGTGGTGTCATAGAGCAGCGTCAGGGCGTGACCCGCAGGCCGCAGGGCGCTCAAGAGCGTGGACTGCAACGCCGCCACCTCCGAGGCAGGGAGCGGCCCAGGCCCAAAATCTTCAGCGAGTTCGATCATGTTTTTTCCTTGTCCACCACGGCGGGGCCGTTCATGGAAAGGCTTGCCGCAGGGGGTGTTTCCATTTGAAAGGTCGGCGCCGGAGCTTCGGTGGCCGGTGTTTCTTCTGCCGCTTCGGCTTCGGCAGGGGAAGAGGCCGGGGGTGTCTCGGCGGGTGGCGGCATCACGCGCCCCACCAGTTCCGAGAGGAAACCGGCGAACACCGGGGCGGCCTGTTCGGGTGTGCCGCCGCTCACGCCGGTGAGATAGGCGATGAAGCCGCTGCCGTGGGGAAACACCACTGCGCTCGCTGCGCCTGCCATGGGGGCGGACAAACGGTGGCCGTCAAACAGCCACTCTTCTTTCAGGTCCACACCCGACACGGTGCGCTGGTGATCCAGTTGTGTGGGCGTGGGGGGCGGCGGCAGCCAGGAGAGCGGTTTGCCCCACAGGTCGCACAGGGGCGGGCTGGGGCCGATGATCACCAGCGCCCCTTGGGCCGCCAGTCGGCTCAGGTGCTGGGCCACGGGCCGCTCCATCACACCCAGGCAGGGGGCCACCACCAGGGCGGCAGGTTTCAGCGTGTCCAGGCCCAGGGTTTCGTCGGCATAAGCCACACGGTGGCCCAGGGCGGTGAGGGCCTGGGTGTAAATCTGCGTCATCTGGCCAAACCAGAAGGGCTGGTGGCCCATGAGGGGCGTGCTGAACTGGCCCAGCGCCCCCGCCAGAGCGTGGCGCTGAGCTGGCTCCAGACCCAGGCAACGGGTGGTGAAATCCGACAGCGTGGGCAGGGCGTGGCCGATCACCGACAGGTCTTCATCCAGGCGTGAGCGGAACACCAGGGCGGTGGGGGCGGTTTCTTCGGCTGTCTGGGGCGGCGGATGGTTCACCACCACGGTTTTGCCAAACAGCCCCGCCATATTCAGAAAGGCCTCAGCATCAGCCGTTCCCTCTGCTTCCTGAAAATCTCCCTTCAGGCGCAGCACCTGCACGGCCTTCAGCCCCGCCATGGCGGGCAGCGGCCCCCAGGCCCCGTGGGCCAGGTCCAGGGCAAAAAACACCTCGTTGAAACCCGCCTGCTGGGCCAGACTCTTGAGCTGCGAAAGGCAGCGGGCCGCCAGGGCCTGCTGGTTGTTGAGCCAGTCCAGGTGGGGCAGCAGGGGGTCTTTGCTGTCGAAGGGGCCGGGGGGGGCCGCCTGGGCAAAGGTGAGGTCTGCCTGACGGTGGGCGGCGGCCAGGTGGTTGTCCTGGGCATAGGCATTGCGCAAAAAACCGTGATAGTGGGCCAGCGCGGCGGGGTGGTGATCGGCCAGGGGCGGCATGGCGTGTCCCAGGGAGTGGACGTGGGTGCGGAACCCCACGCCGATCACCGGGCCGTCGCCGACGGCGAAGGGGACGGTTTTGTCGCCCAGGTGCTTGAGAAAAGGCCACAGGGCCTCGAAAAAAGCCGGGCTGGCCTCGCTGGGGCGCGGATAGGCTCCAAAGGGCGTGGCCACCCAAAAGGGCTGTCGGCGGTGATTGCGAGCCAGCAGGTCTTCCTGACGCAGCAGCCAGGGTGGCAGGCCATGTTGGGGCAGGGAATCCGGCCCCAGAGGCCCCAGGCCCAGGCAAACCCGCAGTCCCGCCTGTTGCAGCACACCCAGCAGACGGGGCAGGTCCAGCCGTTCGGTGAAATCAAACCGCCCCGGTGCGGGTTCGTGCAATCCCCAGGGGGCCGCCAGAAACACCGTGCCCGCGCCCTGTGCGGCAAACGCTGCGGCCTGACTGGCCCACAACTCCGGCGGTGTGTGCCACCAGTCCCAGTCCGCGCCAAAAAGAGGCAGAACATCCCCGTTCAGGCGCAACTGGCCGTGGTCGAACGAAATCCGGTGTCTCAAGTCAAGGCTTAATGTCCACCAAAGGGCAGGGTTTTGACCCCCATCACTTCACACAGCAAAGATTCCACCGTCTGGCGGATTTCTGCGAGGCGCTCAGGCGAGGTCGCTTCAAAACGTGTCACCAGCACCGGCTGTGTGTTGCTGGCCCGCACCAGACCCCAGCCGTCGGGGAACTCCACCCGCAGGCCGTCGATGGTGTTCAGGCTCACGCCGGGCAGGGCGGCGAGTTTTTCTTTGAGGGTGTCCACCAGTTGAAACTTGGCGGCGTCGGTGGTCTCCACCCGCAGTTCGGGTGTGCTGTGACTGACGGGCAGATCGGCCAGGAGTTCGCCAGGGCGTTTTCCCGTGCGGTCCATGAACGCCAGAATCCTGAGCGCCGCCAGAAAGGGATCGTCAAAACCAAAATAGTCCTCACCCAAAAAGAGATGCCCGCTCATTTCTCCGGCCAGGGGCGCGCCCAGCTCGCGCATGCGGGCTTTGATCAGGCTGTGGCCCGCTTTGTACATGTCCGGCACGCCGCCGTGGGCGCGGATGTCGTCGGCCAGCCGTTTGCTGCATTTCACCTCAAAAATCACCGTGGCGCCGGGGTGGCGGCTGAGCAGGTCGCGGCTCAGCAGCACCAGAATTTCATCACCCCACACAATCTCTCCCTTTTCGTTCACCAGCCCCAGGCGGTCGCTGTCGCCGTCAAAGGCAAAGCCCACGTCTGCGCCGGTTTCCTTGACGTGCGAAATAAGGGTGTGCAGGTTTTTTTCCACCGTCGGGTCTGGGTGGTGGTTGGGATAATCGGCGTCGGGTTCCAGAAAAAGGCCCGTGACGTCCACACCGGCGCGGCCAAAAAGTTCTTCGATGAAAAGCCCCGCCGTGCCGTTGCCCGCGTCGGCAATCACCTTCCATTTCTTTTTCAGTTTCACTTTTGAGAGCAGCGTGTCCATCCACGCGCCACGCACGCTCACCGCCGTGGCCGTGCCCTGGCCGGTGGCAAAGCGGTTTTCCTGAATGCGTTTGAGCAGGTCCAGCACGCCGTCTCCATAAAGCGAGTTGGGCCCCAGGTTGAGCTTGAAGCCGTTGAACTGTTTGGGATTGTGGCTGCCGGTGATCATCACGCCGCCCCCCGCCTGGAGGTGGTGGATGGCGAAGTAGTGGGCGGGCGTGCAGGTGAGGCCCTCCACCAGGGCGTTCACACCGGCGCTGTTCAGTCCCTCCACCAGGGCCTGTTCCAGTTCCACGCTGCTGGCCCGGTTGTCTCGCCCCACACACACCGCCTCGCCGCCGTTTTCGCGCACCAGACTGCCAAAAGCCCGGCCCACCTTGAGCGCCACGCCGGTGTTGAGCTCTTCGGGCACCACGCCGCGAATGTCGTATTGACGAAAAATGGAGGGATTGGGCATGAGAACTCCTTGGCGTGGGAAATGGCTGGCGTCATCCTATCGGCCCAAAGTGGAAAAGTTTTGTTGTGACCGAAAACACAAACTTTGGGTGAAACAAATCACCATGTTTGCCGAAAATAAGAAAAAGCCCGCAAGACCAGACCGAAGACGCAAGGGAGCACCCCATGAAAAAAGATGCAGACGCGCAAATGCACAAGATTTCCCTGCAACTCAAGGCCGGGGCCGAAGCTCTGGAGGTGCTCACCGCCATACAGTCACTGATTGACGAGCTGCTCGAACACCAGCAGGAGATGGTGGCCGACGCGCTGAAACGGGAACAGGAGTGGTTTGCCCAGACGATTTACAAGGATGGGCTGAACCGGGTGCATTGATAAGGATGGTGGGGGCAGGAGAAATCCCTCTGAATGCAGAAAGGAAGGTGGCTTCTCTCTGGGGGGGGCTTACCATTTTTGCGCGGTGTCGTCATTCCCGCGAACGCGGCAGTCCAACAACACCTCTCCAAGACCCCGTTTTCTGGTAGTACAGCGGTAGCCACGGGCGTCTCGCCTGTGGCATAAAAGAGGGGGAGCGCAGCGTCCCCGCCATGAATGAGCAGGGTATTTGTCAACACCCTGCTAGAGTTTTTGCCCGCCAAGGGGGCTTGCCCCTGCGGGCGAAAAAATTCAGAGGGGTGTTTTCTGCGGATTCTGTTTGTAACCACTGAGCTTTTTCCCTGGGTGAAGATGGGGGGCCTGGCCGACGTGAGCGACGCCCTGCCCCGCGCCCTGCGGGCAAGAGGGGTGGATGTGCGCCTGCTGCTGCCCGCCTATCCGGCGCTGAAAAAAGTTTTTCCAGAGGCCCAGGAAAAGCCCGTGGCGATGGATCTGCCGGGTTTTGGCCCGGCCCGCCTGCTCGAGGCCCGCACCCCCTCGCTGGTGCCGCTTTATCTGCTGGACGCCCCCCAATGGTTTGATCGCCCCGGCGGCATTTATGACGAACAGGGCGACAGCGCCCGGCGCTGGGGTGCTTTTTGCCGGGGGGCGGCTGCGCTGGCGGTGCAGGGCGCGTCCGACGGCTGGACACCCCAGGTGGTGCATGCCCACGACTGGCAAACGGGCTTTGTGGCCGCCAACCTGCATTTTTTGCCGCCGCCCGCGCCGCCGGTGGTGTTCACCATTCACAATCTGGCCTATCAGGGGCTTTATCCCCACGGTGTGCTGCCGCAGTTGGGGTTGCCAGAGAGCGCCTTTTCCATGCACGGCGTGGAGTTTTACGGCCAGGTGAGTTTCATGAAGGCGGGGCTTTATTACAGCCGCCGCCTCACCACCGTCAGCCCCACCTATGCGCAAGAGATTCAGACGCCCGAACACGGCGCGGGGCTGGAGGGTTTGCTGTCGGGGCGGGCGGATGTGCTCACGGGCATTCTCAACGGCGTGGACGAAGCCCACTGGCGGCCCGCCAACAATTCGGCCACGCCAGTGGCTTATGACGACGCCACGCTGGACCGAAAAAAAGAAAACCAGCGCCTGCTGAATCAGGAAATGGGGCTGGAAGAAGACCCCGGCGCGCCGCTTTTTTGTGTCATCAGCCGGTTGGTGGCCCAAAAAGGGCTGGATCTGCTGCTGGAGGCGTTGCCGGACCTGATGGCCATGGGGGGGCGTCTGGCGGTGCTGGGCGCCGGAGACCCGGCGCTGGAAGAGGGATTTGAAAAAGCAGCCCGGCGCTGGCCGGGGCGTGTGGCGGTGCGGCTCGGCTATGACGAAGCCCTGGCGGTGCGGCTGCTGGCGGGGGCAGACGCCATTTTGGTGCCCTCGCGCATGGAGCCTTGCGGCCTGACGCAACTTTATGGCCTGGCTTTTGGCACGCTGCCGCTGGTGCGCCGCACAGGGGGCCTGGCTGACACCGTCACCGACGCCACTGCAGAAGCCCTGTCGCAGGACAAAGCCACGGGTTTTGTTTTCGAACAATCCACGTTGCAGGACTTCCGCCACGCGCTCAATCGCACGGTGGCCCTGTGGCGCAACCAGCCCGAATTGTGGCGGCAGATGCAGCAGCGCGCCATGTCGCAGGATTTTGGCTGGGACACACCGGCAAGCCATTATCAGGAGGTGTTTGATCAGGCTGTGTTGGGTGGGGGGTAGGGGTTCATTCGTTTTAAAAAAAGTGGTGGCGCAGGCTTCCAGCCTGCGTTTTTAAAAGCTCAGGCAAGATGCCTGAGCCACCTTTTAATTCAGATGAACCACTGGCTATTCGCGCTGAAGGATGGATGGGGGGTCTTCGGAGGGTTCCCCAGGCACCTTCCCGCCTCGCTGGCGTCACTCCCGCGAAAGCGGGAGTCCAGGTGTTCTTAAAGAAAAAGGTCAAAAACCTTTGTCTTTTATTTGAACTGGATTCCCGCTTTCGCGGGAATGACGGCGGGCGGGACGCCCGCCCCACCAAAAAGCACCACATCATTCCCCTCTCCCCTTTATGGGGAGAGGGTTGGGTGAGGGGTTTATTTAAAGGCAAAAAACCACTGTTTTTCTGGGTTTTTCCCTGCTCCAGCACATAGCGAGGGCAAAACGCCTTTTTCTCCTCAAAAAGCAGGGCTGCTTCGCACCACTCCTTGGCGGCGGAGGGCCAGCCCGCCGTCTTATTTACTCTTCCTCCATTCCTAATCCCCTTCTCATGCCCCGCGCGTAACAACATTTTTTAAACACCAAAGTAAAAAATGCTATTATTCCTATGGTTGAACAGCTCTAGCAAAAAAATTGAGTAGGGGCATCTGGGGTAAAAATACGCAAAAAAAGGCCAACTATGGAAAAAGCTTCTACACAGGATGATCCCACACCTTTCGATGCGCCGCATCCAGATTTAAGCCAAACAGGATCTCAGATTGAAGGGCAGGAATCTGTCCCTTCCATCGCGGATTTCTTCAAACTTGATGCCGAGCATGTGTCAGACGATGAACTCAATAATCTTGTCAATCAAATAATAAAAAACCAAGTTAAAGAAAGTGCTATCGGCGTTAATTTTAATATTTTTGTTATTCACAGTGAACTGCTAATTTCGAGATATATCGCAAATAAGTTTTATAGTTCTCTTGCATCGATTGATAATAGCAAGCCACTTCTTTTGATCCTCGATACCCCGGGCGGAGATGTCGCTGCAGCCTACATGATTTCAAAGCTCTGCAGAGAGTATACGAGATCCAATTTTGAAATTGCAGTGCCGCGACGCGCCAAATCGGCTGGCACTCTTGTATGTTGCGGGGCCGATAAAATTCATATGGGTGGTTTGAGCGAGCTTGGCCCGATAGATCCACAGTTCGATAAAATTCCAGCACTTGCATTAAAGCATTCTATTGAGCATATCGCAGAATTGGTGGATAAGTATCCAGGATCAAGTCAAATGTTTAGTGAATACCTCGCTAAATCACTCCGAGTAGAGGCGCTTGGCTATTTTGAACGTGTTGCAGAATCGGCGGCACAATATGCCTTGCGGTTGCTGAACTCAAGAATTGATGGGCAATCTGATGAAGAAAACGAAAAAACCGCATGCCGTTTGGTTTACTCTTACAAGGATCATGGGTTTGTTATTGATGCTCGAGAAGCAAAATTGATCTTTGGGGAAAAAGTCGTTCATTCAAACACGCAGGAATACAAATTAGCAAACTCGATTTATGAGACACTAGACCTCATTTCATTTATAATTGATAAACGTTTTTTCAGAAAAATCAACTTTGTCGGTGGGCATGCAGAAGGCTGCATGTCCTGGGAAAAAAATATAGATGAATAGCTTAAGTCGTATCTGAAACTATTCTGGCGCAATAAGTAATCCATGTGAGTCGATAAAAAATTATTCGTGTAAAATACAGGGCGATGAAACGAAAAAACAAGCAAAAATCCGCGTGAAAACAGTGGGTTGGTGCAAAGGTTTTCCGTCTGGCTTGAGCTTGGAGCTGAAAAAAGGTGAACCTCAGTCCCGCCGGTAAACTGGGCGGATCAACAAAAGTGTCTATGTCAAGAATAACCACAATTTTTTACATGTTGACCAAAAAGTAGCCATTTGAACGTTTTTGAACCGGTCAGGGTGGTTTCTGGCACCGTTAATCGCCCACTGTGTGTCAAAAAACAGGCGAAAATGGCCCTTTGGACACTGTTTCTTGACGCTAATTTTTGTCAAGAAGTGACCACCATCACAGCTTGAGCATTTTCTAAGCGTTTATGGTGAAAGGTGATTTCCCCTGGGTATTGAGGCGAAAGGAGCCTACTGAACGAATCCATGCACAAGGTGTTCTGCCATGGTAAACTTAGACCCTTCCGAATGGTCCGGTTTAACCTGTGCGCGCGTGCACTGCCAAGGGTTCTATGCCTTTGGGTGTTGGCGTTTTTTGCCACCATAGGCTTGGCGCAGGCGGCCATTCCCGCTAAAACCACCTATCAAGGCTTTTTGAAGCAGTCGGGCGTGCCGGTGAGCGGCAGCCTGCCCATCACCATCCGTCTTTATGATGCACCCGCTGCGGGCGCGCTGAAAATGACCTGTGCTTCGGGCGGCATCAACGTCACCGCAGGGCGTTTTGTGTTTGAAATCGGCGAAACAGTCGGGCCTTACAACTGTGACGTTAACCTGAACGATCCCGGCATCGATCTCACCCAGGCCCTTTACATTGAACTGGAAGTGAACGCGACCACCCTCAGCCCCCGCGAGCAGCTTTTGCCCGCCGCCATTGCCGTGGGTGCGCAGGCCAGTGGTGTGAAGGTGACGCCTGCCGGGGGCATTGCGGCCACCGATGCCCAGGCTGCGCTGGTGGAACTGGACACCGAAAAACTGAACCTGAGCGGCGGCACCATCACGGGTGGCCTCACGGTCTCGGCCACCATCACGGCCAGCGCTTTTGTGGGCGACGGCTCTGGTTTAACGGGCATCAACGATGCTTCAAAACTGCCCCTGGCGGGCGGCACACTCACGGGTCAGCTTCAGGTCAACAGTGGCCTGAGTGTGAGTCAGAACCTGTCGGCCAGCGGCGACGTGCAGGCCGCGTATTTCATTGGTGACGGCTCGCAACTCAGCAACATCCCCGCCGACGCCAACAAGGTGAACAAGGCAGGCGACACCATCACCGGCCAGCTGCTGATCACCGGCGACCTGAGTGTGAGCCAAAACCTGTCGGCCAGCGGCGACAT
>CAYJOG010000001.1:15646-22118 GCA_964371695.1 uncultured bacterium | reverse complement strand
CCTGGGGAAGGTCAATTTTCCATCCGGTAGGGATTTTTATGAGGTGGGCGGTGGTGCCGAAATGGCGGTGGAGCAGCCGTTTCAAGTCCGTTTCAAAATTGGCCGAAAGGGGTGTCGACCGGGGTTCGGCGGGTGGCGCACCAAGGTGTTGAGATACCATTTGTTCGGTTTGGCGCACCGAAAAGCCTTGGTTTTTAATGTCCTGCGCCAAGGCCAGCATTTGTTCAGGATCACCTTTTAACACCAGAAGAGCCTTGGCGTGGCCCGCCGACAGGCGGCCCTCCCGCACGTCGGACTGAAGTTTTGACGGGAGGTCCAGCAACCGGAGTGTGTTGTTGATGGTGGGGCGGCTTTTGCCCACCCGCTTGGCGATGGTCTCCAGCGTGAGGCCAAAATCCTGAGACAGGTGCTGATAGGCGACGGCCTCTTCCATGGGGTTCAGGTCTGCCCGCTGAAGGTTTTCCACCAGACACAACAGGGCGCTGTCTTCTGTGGAGGCATCCCGCACCACCACGGGCACCGTTTTCAATCCGGCCATTTTACAGGCCCGCAGTCGCCGCTCTCCGGCCACAAGTTGATACCCCTCGCCCACCCGTTTCACCACCAGTGGGTGAAGCAGGCCATTTTGACAAATGCTCTCTTTCAGATCAGCCAGAGCGGCGTAGTCAAAATGCTTGCGGGCCTGCTGAGGGTTCACGGCCACGTCTTCGATAGAAACCATAAGGGGGCTGCCTGTCACGATAAAACCTCGGATACATTGATTGTAAGGGGCTTTTGATTGGATGTCAGAAAACCGAGTGGTCGCCCGTCTGCCCCCAAAAGCCGCCAAACCCGTCGCCCTTCTCCCCGGTGTTGGCCAAAAAGAAGAATGACCGGAGGAAGTTGGGGATTGTTCCACGTGGAACGCGGAAGGCTGGCGGCCCGGCTGACCAGGGCATCAGCGGCCACCGGCCTATAGTTTGGGCCAATGGGGTTTAAGACGGCGGAATAATTATTCAAACCGCAAGCCTTTCCCAGGTGGTGTGCTACCGACACCCGCTTTTCACTGATTTCTAAAACCGTCATCCGCATCGCCGGAAAGGCGGCAGCCAGAATCAGGCCGGGAATTCCGTTGCCGCCCCCGGCGTCCAAAAGATGCAGCGGTGCCGACAGGTTCAAAAAACAGGCGACCGCCAGACTCCCCAGCGCCAGCCCCCTTAGGCCATCCGCCAGGTCTTTTTTGCTGAACAGGTGAAGTCGCTCTCCCGTTGCGCGCAAAACCGCAAGCGCTTTGTCCAGCCTCTCCACCAAAAGAAGGGAGGCCGAGGGAAGCAGAATGTCTCCGGCCAAAGCTGGTTTAGGTGAGGATGGCACTAAAACAAAATCCACTCCTACGCCGCGCTTTTGACAACAAAGGGGGGTTTGATGTTCCACGTGGAACGCCACCCCTTCAAAATCAAGCCAGAGCGAGGGTTTCTTTGTCCGATGCTTTTAAGGCGCTGCTATTGCAGACTTCTTTCAGGCTCAAGCCAACGTGTTTTTTGAGGTGGTCCACCGCCTCTTTGCTGATGCGCCCGGTCAGTTTGTCAATCAGCTTGTTGTCAATGGTGCCTTTTGGTCGGGCGGCTTCGGCGCGAGATCGTTTGCGGTCAGCAATGGATATGTAACCAGAATAAAAGGCGTCGCACAATGCTGAATAGATCGGTTTTGGCCATGGTTTTTGCAGGTCTTCCTGAGAAGGAGGCGAGGCGAGGGCCGCTGCGGCGCTGCTTTTTTCTTCCAGATGATGAAGCAGGGCGGCGCTTTCCTGAAAATTCAGCAGGCCCTTTTCTGTAGCCAGCGTCCCAAGGCGATCCGGGCAATTGTCGGGACGCAGCGTCAGACGATGCTCACAACGACTGCTGAACATGCGATAGGGCTCGGCCACCTCCAGGGTGATCAGGTCGTCCACCATCACGCCCAGATAAGCCTGCTGGCGGGTCAAAACAAGAGGCTCCTGTTCCAACACGGCCAGCGCAGCGTTGGCCCCGGCCAACAAACCCTGGCCAGCGGCTTCTTCGTAACCGGTGGTGCCGTTCACCTGACCGGCAAAGTAAAGGCCGGGATGCCCGGCGTGTTCCAGCGTGAGGGCCAAGGCGCGGGCGTCAATGGCGTCATATTCCACCGCATAGCCATATTTGACGATGACAGCGTCTTCCAAACCCACAATGCTGCGGATCATCTGGTGTTGAATGTGGGCCGGGAGAGAGGTGGAAAGCCCCTGAACATAATAAAGGTCGGTGCCCTGCCCCTCTGGCTCCAAAAATACCGGATGAATGGATTTGTCTTTGAAACGGAAATATTTGTCCTCGATGCTGGGGCAATAACGGGGGCCTGTGCCGGTGATTTTGCCGCCAAACAGAGCGCTTTCTTCCATGGCGCCAGTCACAATCTCTTTGGTGGCGGGGGTGGTGTGGGTCAAAAAACAGGGCACCCGGCGTTGTTTAATGCGTGGCTGAGTGAAAAAAGAGAAGGTGAAGTGGTCGTCTGTGCTTTCCAGCGGCTCGGTTTTTTCGGTGCGGATGGTTTTGCCGCTGAGTCTGGGCACGGTGCCGGTTTTCAGGCGGCGGGTGGCAATGCCCAGGTGGTTCAGGCTCTGACACAGGGGCACAGAGGGATCATCACCATATCGCCCGGCGGGTTTGTGAAAGGACTTGCCGATGAAAATCTCACCTTTTAAAAAGGTGCCCGTGGTGATGACCACCTTTTTGGCCGCTATTTGTTGGTTGGTTTGGGTTTGTGCCAGCCAAAAACCATTTTTTTGAGGCTCCAGGCGGGTGATTTCATCCTGAAGCAGGGTGAGGTGGGGTGTTTTCTCCAGCGTGTGGCGGGCGGTGGCGGCATAGGCCCGCATATCGGCCTGGGCGCGCAGGGCTTGCACAGCGGGCCCCCGGCTGGTGTTCAGCAGCCGTTGGTGAATCACGGTCTGGTCAATCAGGCGGCCCATCAGGCCCCCCAGCATGTCCAGTTCATGCACCAGATGGCTTTTGCCGGGTCCACCGATAGAAGGATTACACGACATTTGGCCGATATGATCCACGTTCGCTGTGACCAGCAGCGTGGCCGCCCCCAGCTTGGCGCTGATGGCGCTGGCCTCGATGCCCGCGTGGCCGCCGCCAATCACCAGCACATCGGTTTGCATGGCCCCTGTTTACCACAAACCGGCGGGGTGTGCATTAAAAACGCTAGTTTTCAGGTGTTTTTGGCTTTTTATGCCCTTGAACCGTCACGCCGCTTTGCCAACAAAAGGGTATTGGTGACCTTGATCGCCTTGCTTCCAGAAAGAATTAAAGCCAAATGGTTATATGGTTGTTTTGTGAGGGTGAATGGATGTTGTGGTTGCCTTGAGCCTCAATCCCCTTTTTTCTCCCACCACAAAAACCACTCCATGCCAGGACGGGCGGTGAGGTCGCCCTGCAGGGGTTCTTCCCTGAGCAGCAAAAAATGATGGCCAAAGAGTGATTTCAGGTTGTCCAATGCCATGGGGTGGGGCGGGCCGTCGCGCTCTTCGCCCACCATGGCCAACATGAACACCCGGCCGCCGGGAGCCAGGGCGCGGCGAGCGGCCAGCACATAATCAGCACGGCGGGTGGGGGGAATGGCGCAGAAACAGGTGTGTTCCAGCAGCATGTCCCAGGTTTCGCCGGGGGTCAGTTGCAGAAAGTCGCCCACGCGATAATCGGCCACCTGTTCGCCATAAAGCTGGCGGTGCAGGTCCCGCGCCTGGGGGGTGAGGTCCAGCGCGGTCACCGCGGCCCCCAGGCGGGCCAGATGGGCGGCGTCGTGGCCCGCCCCCGCGCCGGGCACCAGCACCCGCAGATCTTTTACAGTTTCGGCCTGTAGATCGTGGCGAAAAAACGGATGAGGCCCGCCCAGGTCCCAGGGCAACAAACCCGTTTCATAGTGTTGTGCCCAGTCAGCAGCGTGATAAACCATGCCTACAGGGTAGCGGATTGGTGTTGTTGTATGAATCAAAAATGGAATGGAAAAAGGGCGAAAAGGGAGCAAAATCGGGGGTTTGAATAAAAAACAGGGGCGTGGGGAGCGCCCCCCGCCACCCACCTTTACCAACGAGAAAGGGGGCAGCCGCGAAGCGGCACGGGGGATGGGAGCTGAGCAAAAACAAACGCCCTTCGTTTTGCTTTGAGCCACTTGGCCAAACCAAGGCGGCGGACCAGCCAACTTCCCCCCAAACCCCCCAGTGGGGGGTTCGTGGTGGGGGGCCTGCGGCCCCGGCTTTTTTGGATGTAATTCAAGAATGCGATTTTGCTTTTGAATAAACCCTGACGCAGACGCGCCGTTTGGCGCACTTTTTGGTTTTTTGTCCGTATTTGACCCCTTACCCTAACCCTCTCCCTCCCCACGAAGGGGAGCGGGAACTAGCGGGATTTCTTCCAATGACGCACCAATTTTTAAAACACTCTAAATGGGCATTGACAGTGCACCGGGGCCTTGCTGCGGCCTGTTGTTTTGTTCGCAAAAGTCGCATAACATCAATGTCGAAATGGTGAATAAATCCAATGGGATAAAAACCCAAAATAGGCTCCCCCTAGCCGACGAAGACGCGCCGTTCGCGAACGACCTTTTCAACCGGAAAGATCTGGCCGAACGCCTTACAGGTTATGTCGGAATGTTGAAACAGGGCAGTGTGTTTGCCATTCAAGCCGACTGGGGAGAAGGGAAAACATGGTTTGCGAAAAATTGGGAGGCCCAGTTAAAAAAAGAGGATTTTAAAACAATTTATTTGGACGCGTTTAAAAATGACTTCGGCGATGATCCTTTTTTACTTATTTCAGGAAAAATCCTTGGCTTTTCGAAAGAAAATGGAGAAAAGTCTGATGTTAGAACTGAAATAACACGCCTGATGAGAGATATAGCAAACGATTTGACGCGGCCAGCCGCCAGCTACCTTTTAACATTTATTGACACAGATTCGAAATTATGGCTTGTTTATAAATTCATCTGTCTAATAAAAATCAAAATATTTAAGCGCAAAATAAAAAACCGCCTCGAAGCCGTCGACAGTCAAGAAGCAAAAATAAAACACCTGAAAAACAGCCTATCTAAAATAGCATCATCACAGGATAAACCAATTGTTTTTTTCATTGATGAACTGGACCGTTGCAGGCCAGATTTTGCCGTCAAGCTGATTGAACGCATAAAACACTTTTTTGACGTGCCCGGATTTGTTTTTGTGCTGATGGTGAACTGGAAGCAACTGGAGGCCTCAGTAAAAGGGGTTTATGGCGAAAGCATTGAAGCCAACACCTATCTGGGAAAGTTTGTCCATTTTTCTCTGGAACTGCCTAAAGACACAACCTTTGGCAGCCAGGAAAACTTCTTGCAAAAATATTGTGCACAGCTTGCAGAGCGCCATGGACTTGATCTTGAACGACCCGAAATTCAGCAATTTGTGGATATTTTTGCTTTGTTTGCAGGAATATATGGCCTCTCTCTCAGAGATCTTGAAAACGGCTTTATTATTTTTCTTCTTTCAAAAGTCGATGACAAAAACTATGTCCTAATGGCATTTTTGATAAGCCTAAAAATAAAACATCCTGGTCTATTTTATGGGATTTTAAATAAAAATCATGGAATCATCAGAGAGGCTGATAAAACCCTTTTAAATGTGAGCTTGCCAGGGAACAGTGACGCAGTTGGGTGTATTCAGTCTGTTCGTATTCTTTTGGATCATCTGGCAAGAGGACAACCTATTCCCACAATAGACAGTATGCCACAAAATGCTTTTTCGGATAGAATGATTTCCCGTGTATATGACAGGCAGAATAATCCCTACGGCACATATAATCCTATCCATGAAATAGCCAGTTATATTGATCTGACTGTTTCAGTGCCCTGACCCTCCTGGCCCACTCTTTCTCACTCTCGCGTGTCCTACCCCGGCTTTGTTTGAAAAGCCAGCGCTACGGGAATGACGCCCCTTAACAGCGGGTGGGGTGCACTGGGGCGGTTTTTGAATACCTTGGCACTGTCCTTCCGCTGGGCGCGCCCGGTGGCACAATTGGATTGAAAAACCATGGCGGGCGCAGGCCACCCGCTATGGAGCGGCGCAAAGTGCTGCGACCGCCGCGAAGCGGGCCGCCTGCAAAACCCCGGCGCTGTCGCGCCCCAGTCTTGTTTGAAAAAACCCCATTTTGGGCCAGCGATTTGGGGATCGTCCACCTGGTGGTTCATGCGACTCAAAAGGAGTAGCAGCGATGTCCCCATCGCTGCTGTCACAGTGCGGTGGGGACACCGCACCTACTCCTCATTTTTAAATAAATGAACCACCTGGAACATTTTCGGAATTGGTGAGCCAGGCATCGTCTGAAAGCTCTGCCCTGGCTGGCGTCATTCCCGCGAAAGCGGGAATCCAGTAAAACATAGGCCAAAAACCTTCTTCTTTTGGTAGTGGGGTGGGCGGCCTCGCCCGCCTGAGCAGAAAGGACAAAAG
>CAYJOG010000001.1:0-15636 GCA_964371695.1 uncultured bacterium | reverse complement strand
CCCCGTTGTCCTAAAAACAAAAAACTTTTTTTTTTTTGGGGGGGGGGGGGGCCCCCCCCCCGCCCCACTGAAAGAGAACAGAAATAGGTGCGGTGTTTTTATTTCAACCGGATTCCCGCATTCGCGGGAATGACGGCGGGTTGGCCAAGGTTTGGCCAAGAAGCCTCAGTCAATGCTCTACCATTTCCAAAAACGCGCTAAAGCCCGGCGCGGCAGCAATCCACCGAAAACAACGGACTACGCCCCCCGCGCCGCTGAATATAAAAACTGCTGGGCATAACCGGCGTGGGGGCCAAACCGGCGGCGGGCCATGTCCTCCAGCGAGCGGGCCGGTGTGCCGGGGGGTGCGCCAAACAGGTCGCCCAGCACACGGATCATCCACACGTCCATGGGCACCGCGTCGGTCACGCCCAGGCTGTAGAGGGCGATGCAACTGGCCACCTTGCGCCCCACGCCCGGCAGGGCCATCAGGTTTTTGAGGGTGGCCTCGGCGCAAGGGCTGCGGTGGGACAGCAACCAGGCGCTGGCGGCGGGCTGGGTTTCGCCGCCTGACTCGCGCAGCAGCGTGGCCAGGCGGTGCAGGTGCCGGGCGCGATAACCCAGGCCCAGCGCCCGCAGTGCGGCTTCATCCGGCAACTGGCTGGGCGCGGGCAGCAGGGGGGTGTCGCCCACGCGGTCGCCGTGGTGGTGGGCGAGATCGTGCAGATGGCCCTGCACACGTTTCACCGAGCTGAGCGTGGCGTTGAGAAAACCCAGGGAACACTCCCAGGGATCCTGCCGCAGCAGGCGCAGACCGACAAACCGCTCAAGCGCGGGCCGCAGGCCGGGCCGTCGCCCCAGGGCGGCGACGATTTCTTCATAAGGCTCCGCCAGACCCAGGGCCTCGCGCACCAGCGCGGGCGGCCCCCCCGCCCCCCGCAGCACCGGCCCCTCGCGCCACAGGCGCAGCACGTGTCCCCGCGTGGGCCAGACATACACCTCACGGCCCCGCTGCTGCGCGCACCACCAATAAAAAAGATGGCCACTCTGAAAAGTGGCGGGCAAACAGAACAACGATTCGTCCAGATTCAGTTTCACGCCGCCACAAGTTATACCAGGAGCGGTTACCACCCAGCCAAACCTGCCCCCAGACAGCAAAAACCCCCCGTTTTGGGCGGGGGGAAGAGTTTTCAAAGTTCTTGCTTAAGCTTTTCGGCTTTTCGCCGTTACTTTTTAATGAACTGACGTTGGTGCTGAAAAAGCACTCTCCCTTTTGAAAAGCCACCGGTCCTAGGACGGTGGCTTTTTTTATTTGGATTCAAGGTTCAGTATACCATATCTGAGGGAATGTCAAGTAGTTTTTGGAACTGATTAAGCCGTTTGTAAAGTTCTGTTGACACCACTTACCCGCACCGGGTGTTAACATGCAGGGCCACGCCGGCCCCGTCATGTCCAGCCATCCTCTTTATGTCAAACGGGTGCGCCTGCTGGGGGCCGCACGGGAATGGTTTCAGCAAAACGGCTTTGCCGAGGTGGACACACCCGTGCTCACGCCTTTTGCCGAGACCAGCCCCCACCTCACGCCCTTTGAAACCCGCGACGGCGAGCGGCGGCTCTTCCTCGCCACCAGCCCCGAATATGGCATGAAACAGGTGCTGGGACGGGACCTGCCGCAGATTTACCAGATCAGCCATTTTTTCAGGCAGGGCGAACACACACCCCGCCACACGCCTGAGTTTCTGGGGGCGGAGTGGTATCGCCTGGGGGCGGATTACGCCGCCCTGATGCAGGATTGTTACGACCTCACCTGCCACCTGGCCCGCGCGGCGGGGGTTTATCCCCGGTTTGCCTGGCAGGGCCACCCGGTGTGGCTCGACGAACCCTTTGCCGTGTCGCCGCTGGAGACGTTGTTCAAGCTGGGCGGGGGCAAAACCGCCACCCAGGTGCTGGAGGAAGACGGCGAAGAGGAATATTTCCTCACCCTACTCAACCGGGTGGAGCCGCGCCTCACTAGTCCCCGCATGATGATGGTGAGTGATTATCCCGCGGCCCAGGGCCTGCTGGCCCGCCGCAAGGCAGACGCGCCCCATCTGGCCGAGCGGTTTGAAATGTATCTGGCGGGTGTGGAGCTGGCCAACGGCTGGACCGAAGAAACCACTCCCGCTGGCCTTGCGGCCATCGCGGCGCGGGACAAAAAAGCCGCCCCCGGTCGCGTCTTCGACACCCATTATCTCAAGGCCGCGCAAGAGGGCCGACTGCCCCCCTGTGCCGGTGTGGCCCTGGGGCTGGAACGCCTGATGATGGTGCTGCTAAACGCCAAAAACATCACCGACCTCAGCCCCCTGAGTGATTATCTGGAGAAGTAGCTGGCTGGGGGCGGAGGGCTGACGGGAGTGCCCCTTCAGCGTAACCTCGCCCCCAAAACACGCCCTCCCACTCGCCCTGAACCAAAAGCTCCCCCCTGCCCGCCTGATCCACCACCACTTCGTACTGGCCGCCCCTCCCACACCTGTACTTATGGGGGTTGGACAGTTACCAATTTTTGACCCATCGAAAAACTTTTCCATCCGAGTTAGTTCCTCTTCGAGGAATATTTCATCGGATTTTGACTTCATTTCTAGGTTTCTTTGCTGATTTAATTTAAGCGACAGCTTTTTAATGACCCATCAGGGTCGTTTGACCATGTGGGCATGTTGACCGGTTGCCACTGATCATGGTTAGGCTTAGCCAGGGCCTAATTTTTAGATAAAAAACATAACATTTTATTTATCTTTAAGGTTGAAATGTTTTTTGACAATTCCTAAGTCCTTCAAGTCAACCTTGCCATCTAAATTAAAATCAGCTGAATCAGGGGATTTCCCAAATTCATTTTTTATTTTTCCTAGATCTTTTAGGTCAATTAACCCATCACCATTTGCATCTCCGGCAAACTTTGGAGTGGTAAGCTCACAAAGAAAAACGGATTGGGTGGAAAGTATGTCTGAGAGTGTCAAGTTCAAGGCGCATGGAAACACGCCATTACTGTTTCTTAAAAACCCAAGTGGCGGGCGTACGACAAGATCGACTTTGGTATCAGAAGGACATTTAGATAGGTCGATATGTAATTTATCTTCGTCTTGGCTTTTCTGACATGTTTTTTCTGAAAGGCAAGAAATCAAGGGGTTATTTGACATCAGCAGGTCTAACTCTCTGATTGGCAATATTTCTCCAGAATTTGACATGTAGTCAGGGATACTGGCGACCACACGAATAAACGGAGGCTCTTGGCCACCGATTAAAACAAAACTTTCTTCTGGTGCAAAATCACTGATGGCAAATCCCCGTGCGCTTACAGTTTGAGCAGACCAAAAATAGGTTCCGGCTGGCAAAGTAATCGTGTGACTTGTTTTGATTCCGAGAAGGCCGAGCCCTGCGGCAGAGGCCGCGCTTAAAATATCCGATCCTCCAGAGAAAGTACCTATGCGTAGCCGAAAAGTTAGATTCGGGTTACCCGCATCGGACGAAGCCCAGGAGAATTGAACTGCCCCTGGTGCGTTGGCTTCTACTGCGCGTAAGATTGGGGGAAGAATGGTTTCAGATGGGGAAGCATCTGAAATGTTTTTAAAAACCACGATCGGTTGGTTACTTTTCGTTCCGATTACGAAATCGATTAACCCATCGTCGTCAATATCGCCGGTGTCTACAGCGTAAGACCAGTAACTGTCTGAAGTTTTCCAGGAAAGCGAGAATTCAGACGGCGTTTGCCCCTGGATAAATATTTCAGTTTCTCTTCCTTTTGTGCCACCAGGGAATATGTCATTTGCCCGTATTATATCTAATTTTCCATCATTGTTGAAGTCTGCCAATGAAATATCCTTAACTGCATCTCCAGGTAAAGTTGTCATTAGAGAAAAAAACCCAGCGCCATCGTTTTTGTATAAATAAGTTTCTTCGGCACTAGTGGATTCTTCATTGCCGATTATTATATCAACCCTGCCATCGGAGTTTATGTCATTGAATTTTACAGATGTGGCATCATATGCGACTGGACTTGACCAGGCTAAAGAAAATTGATGGTCTCCATCATTTCTGTAAATTCTTGTTGGGGTTCCTAAAGTTAGGCCAATTGCAAAGTCAGTGTCTCCATCATTGTCATAATCGGCGGCGTCAATCGCCCAAACGTTAGGGCTGTCGCCCGACTCCCAAATCGGGGTAAAAGCACCACAGGAATTTTCATAGACAACCGTTTTTTCTCCGCCACTTCCGGCAATAATATCAAGATCACCATCATTGTCGATATCGCCCCATCTAACCTGTTCAGGATCATTGCTTGTTGGTATTTACCAAAGCAAGGTGGCTTGGCCAGAACCTTTGTTTACAAACACAAAAGCGCCTTGATCGCTCCCCGCGAGAATATCCAAATCGCCATCGCCGTCCACATCGCCCAAATCAAGAGAGGCGAAGGGCGCATCTATTTCAGATTCCCAAATAAGCGTAAAAAAATTGCCAAGGTTCCTGTAAACTTTAACTGTTTCTCCTGAAGTAGCGCTATCGGCAGCGACGATGTCCAGTTTCCCGTCACCATCCATGTCGCCCAAACGAATGGCGGTAGTTTTGTTTGTCTCACCGCTCTGCCAGAATTTTTGAAAAGCCAGTTCTTCCGAAGCCTTGGGCGCTGGGTTGTAGATAATGAGAAGAGAAAAACTCAGGAGCAGGAGGCGCAGGCCAAGAGTTTTTGCCGGAGGCAGCGTACCTCCTCGCCAGATGCCAGCCTGAGAAATAGCGATGCTTTTCACGAACATCCTATATAACAGTCCAAAATCAACTTGTCAATCTTTAAGTTGTTTTCTTGTAACTATCCAACCCATATTTGGTCAAGAAGGGTGGGCAGGGGAGGAGGTTATGCGGCATGAGTGGGCGAGAAGAACTGCACAGGCTGAGCCGTCTATTCCGAAAAATCTATTTGAGTACTCAAATCTGAATCCAAACCAGAAAAATGAAATCCAAGCGGGACGCCAAGGGCAACGTCATGCGGGTTGCCAGCAGGCCGCGTGGCGGGGTGCGCTCATCACACAACCAAAGTGGCGGGCGCAGACCGCCCGCCAAGGAGCGGCACGAAGTGCTGCGACCGCCGCGAAGCGGCCCATTCCTTTCCCCCAAAAAGCTCTGTTTCAGCCAGCGTTGCCGGGGCCTGTGCCCATTATTCGGCCTCCTTATCTGCTCCCATCTTTCGGACGGGAGAAGGGACAGCGGTTTTTGCTTTTAAATAAACCCCGGCGCTGTCGCGCCGCTTGGCGCACCCGGCAGCATCAATATGCTGCCGCTCCCCCAAAAGACTGCCCGCGCCAATTACCCCAACCCTCTCCCCGTAAAGGGGAGAGGCGAATAGGGTGGTTTTTATATTTGACTGGATTTTCGCTTTCGCAGGAATGACGCCATCCGAGGCGGGGCTTTCCGGCGATGTCTGACACACCCATTCCGAAAATGAACTAACGGGGTGTTGAGAAACACCCTGTTCGTAAAACCGCTGATCAGAATTCAGGGAAAGTTGTTGGCCTTCACGGCTTCAGCAGGTCGGCCAACTGGTTGTGGCCGCGCCAGCGGGCCAGTGTGAGGGGCAGGCGGCCTTCGGCGTCGGGCGTGTTGGTGTGCGCCCCCAGGCTCAGCAGCCAGGCCGCCAGTTCGGGGTGGTTTTTTTCTGCCGCCCAGTGCAGGGCGGTCCAGCCCGCATAGGGGGTTTCCCAGGCCGCCCCCGGCTCGGCGGCGTCGGGGTTGGCCCCGGCCTGGAACCACTTCTTGGCCAGCGCCAGCTTGCCGCGCCGCGCCGCCAGCAAAAACAGCTTGTCCTCTTTGGTGCGGGGATCCTGCGCCGACACAAACCAGGGCAACTCCACAAACGCCGCCTCTGGCAAAAACACGCTGCCCCGCGTGGGCGAGAGCACCTCTACCCAAAACGCCGTGGGCTGGTTTTTTTCGCGGTGAACCCGCAGGGCGCGCACCGCCTGACCCTGGGGCAGCTTGCTGCCCCACACCACCGGCGCGCCGGGGGCCGGATGACTGCGGGGGCGCAGGGGGCGGTTTTTGAGCGTGGCCATGGGCCGCGCCCCCACGGGCCGGTGGGGCGGCAAGGCCAGTGAATAACTGAAGGGCACAAGCACCGAATCAGAGAAAGCGGGCAGGGGATGGGGGAGTTCTTCGACGACGGGTTTTGGCGAGGCGGGTGGTGTGGCCGGGGGCCGGGAGGTGGGCCGCAGCGGTGGCGCTGAAGCGGCGGGGGTGTCCACGCGCTCGGCCATGTCCGAGCGGAGGAACGCCGCCTTGCCCGTGGGGTCAATCACCTGATACCACACCTCTTTGGGGGTGTGTTTGCCAGTCACCACCGCCAGCAGTTTCAGGCGTGCCGGTGTACTCACCCGCTGGCCCGTGTCGCCCCCCTGTGTGGTGGGTGCGCTGCGCAGACGCACCGCCGTGCGGGTCACGCGCACCCAGCGGAGAGCGGGTTTGCTGGCGGCGGGTGCGGTCGGTTTCGCCGCCGGTTTGGCGATGGCGGGTTTTTCCGCAGGAGGTTTGGCTGCGGGCTTGACGGCCATGGGTTTGACAACAGGCGTGGGTGTCGAGGGAGCCGGTTTGGCCACGGGTTTTTCCACCACGGGCGGTGGTTTGGGTGTGGGCGGCGGGGCAGGTTTTTTCACCACCGGCGGAGGTTTGACTGGCGGTTTGGGGGCCGGTGGCGAAACCGTTTTTGCGGCAGGCGCGGGACGGGTTTTGATTTCGGGCGAGGGAGGCGGCTCGCCCGCCACCTCCCGCGCCAGGGCGGGGGCCGAGAGGCCGGTGAGGTCTTTCTGGTCCAGATCGCCGCCGTGTTCCAGCAGCAGGGACACCACTTCTTTTTTGGGGGACTTGGGGTTCAGATGCCCGGCCTCTGCCGCCCAGTGCAGCGGTGTGCGGCCCAGGCTGTCGCGGGTTTTGACGCTCGCGCCGTTTTTGAGCAGCAGGGACATGATGGGCACAAGGGCGCGGTGCGCGGCGATGTGCAGCGCCGTGAAGCCTCCCCGCCCCTGGGGGCCCCGGGGCACCGGCAGCGACACGGTGGCGTTGGGGTCCGCCCCCCAGAAAAGCAGCAGCTCCACCAGGGTCTGGTTTTGCCGCAGCACGGCTTCTGTCAGCGGCGTGGCTTCGCCTTCTTCCACCGGCAGAGAAGGCCCCGCGCCCTCCATCAGCAACTGGCGCACGCGATAGACGTCTTCTTCGCGCACCGCCTGCAACAGTGTGCGGCCCAGCACGTCTTCGCTGGCCTGGGGGCGGTTGGGCGGCCAAGCCAGCAGGCCCACGCAAAACGCGGCAAAAACCAGCAGTCGGTGTTTATCCACGCTGGGCATCATAAAACCCCGGACCAGAAAAACTCACTGCACCACCACTGTCATCGTGCGCTCCAGCACGTTGAGGTCGGCGGGCATGGTCAGCTCCACCTCGTTGTCGTTGGCGGGGGCCTGGCTGGTTTTGCGCGAGCAGCCCAGCTTCAGCCGCGCCACGGCCACGCCGGTCCAGTCGCCGCTCAGAATGCGGCACTTGGGCGGGGTTTTGTCTTCTGTGTTTTCGGGGGGCACATAACCAAACAGGTCGGGGGCTTCAAAATCCAGCTTGTTGCCTGCGGTGTCCAGCAGCGTGAGGTTGCACACGCCCTTGCAGGATTCCATGAGAATGAACGCCGCATCGGGCGACCACAACGTGCTGGTGGTGGGGGCGGCGGGGCCGGAAAACTCGGTTTGCAGCAGGCGGCCGTTTTCCATGTCCACGAGATAAAGAATGTCGCCGTCGTTGGGGCAGGCCACCACCACCCAGGCCAGACGGTTGTCGGGGGCCATCAAAAAATCCATATCGATGGGGATGAAATCTTTTTTGCCCGGCGGCGCGCACAACGAAAGATCAGGCAGCTTCACCGCGTGGCCCGCCACCTTGAGCACGTCGGGTTTTTCAAAAGAGAAACTCGCTCCGCCGCCGCCCTTGAGCGACACAATGGCTCCGTTGGTGCGATAAACCCGGCCACTGTGGCCCGCCTTGCGGGTGATGCGCTGATAGGCCGCGGTCTGGGACAGGTCTGCCCCGCCCTGGCCTGGGTCCAGTTGGGACGAGTCGCGCACACGGGCGAGTTCTTCTTCCAGCCGGGTCACGCGGTCTTCCAGACTGGTGATTCGCTTGTTGAACTCGACGGCTGGGTCCTGTGTGCGGCAGCCGCTCAGCAGCAGAAGGCCGGGCAGCACCAAAAGGCGAAACAACGCAGGGCGGCGACACCGCCATTGAACAGAAAGAGGCTGACTCACACACCTAATGTCCCGGCAGGGGTTCCGCTTTTTACTTTTCTTGAATAGAAATAAAAAAAGGGCGCGAACGATTGTTCATGTTTTGTGTTGTGGCGGCGGTGTGTTTTTAAATGAGCCAGCGCCGCAGGCGTTTTTCCACCTCACGGGCCATGTCCTTGTCCACCAGCGAGCCACCGGTGAGGCGGGCTTCGCGGGCCAGTTGCAACACCTCACGCACCTGGCGGGGTGTGACGCCCAGGCGCTTGCCGATGGCTGCCGAGAGCATCATCAGCAAAAGGGCCGCCGCCCCCAGCAGCAACTGGCCGCCGATTCCGTTGAGTGATTCCATAAAAGCCTCCTTTTGGTTTTTTACACAAGGGTTTTTACGGCGGTGAGGACACCGCCGCTACTCCGGGAAAGTCAGTAGCCACAGGCGAGACGCCTGTGGCTACTTCTCATCGCCCAGACCCGGCAGATAAACCACGCGCCCGGCGCGGCGCACGGCCCGCAACACCTGCCTGCGGGGTTTAACACCAGGGGCGGCCACGCTCATGTGGGTCCAGCGGCCAAACTCCAGAATCAACTGGTCAAAGGGAAGGCCCAGACGCTGAATCACCCGGCACACATCCAGTGGTGTTTTGCCGGGCACGGTGAAATCTGCCGCCTGACCTGTGACGTGCTGGCTGTTGCGCGCGCCGCCAATCAGGCGGTTCAGGCGCGGCGGGCGATATCCGCTGCTGATGAAAAGGGGCGTTTTCAGTTCGGCCCGCAGGGGTTCCAGCAGGTCGGCGCACAGCCGCTGAAGGTTGAGAAAAACCGCCGATCCGGGCGAGGGATTGATGTTGATGCCCCGGCGCAGGGCGGTCTGGCTGGTGGTGAACTCGTGCAGGAAAAAATGTTTACTCAGGGGAACGGGTTTCACGGGTTTCTTCTCCTTTTTGTGGGCCAGACTGAAGTTGCAGCAAGAGCAGCGTGAGGCGGTCCAGCTTGTCTTCCAGGCGTTCCAGCTTGTGTTCCAGGCGGCGCAGGTCGCGGGCCGGGGCGTGAGAGAGCCGGTCGCCCGCGTGATGGGCCAGGGTGGCTTCCAGTTCTTTTTGACGGGACTGAAAATGCACCACCTCGGTGCGGATGGCGCCCCAACTGGCGGCGTAGGAAAGCACCGGCGTGGCCAGGGCCAGCAACAGAAACACCGCCTGGCTCAGGCGCTCAAACGTGCTGGTGGTTTTTTCGGTGGGGGACATGGGCGCTGTTCTTTTTGTTGGGGAGATTGAGGCCTCGTTTTTATTGCCTATAATGAACTTGGTTACAAAATAGCCATGAATGAGCTTTTAATGCTAAAGTGCTATGGCGTTGTCGTGAGGGTTGAAGATTTTTCAAAATAACGATGGAGGCCGATCGTGATAGGGAAAGAACGCATCCTCATTTTGGCCAAAACATATCCTTCGCCAAGCGCCAAGTATTCTGAAACCACTTGCGTTGCGGGAATAACAGATCAGGGGTCCATGCGACGCATTTTTCCGGTTCCTTTTCGTTTAATAGAAGAAAACCGTCAATTTAAAAAATGGCAATGGATTGAAGCAAAAGTTGAAAAAGCTCGAGAAGATCATCGTCTAGAAAGCTTCAAAATATTTGTAGACACAATCTCTTGCCTTGAAACAATAGGACCAAAGCATGAATGGGCTGATAGGGTTCATTGGATTAACAAAATTCCTGCTTTCGATAATTTCTATGAGAAAGAGGAAAAAGAGAGTGGGAGGGGCCCGACGATTGCGTTGGTTCGTCCAAAGCGCCTGATTAAATTACAAATTGATAAGGCTGAGCGTCCAGACTGGACTCTCAAAGAGAAGAGAATCCTGGTCAAGCATGAAACACAGGGAAATTTATTCACAGAAGAAGAAGCGCAGCGGACTATAAATAAATTGCAGAAGGTGCCGTTTGATTTTTATTACAACTATGCTTTGGACACACCGATGGGCGAGAAAGAATTCAGTCACAAAATAATTGATTGGGAGGCCGGTGCACTTTATTGGAATTGTGTGAAAAAGCATAGACAGGATTGGGAGAAGCCGTTCCGAGAAAAGCTTGAAAAAAACCTTTTCGAACGTGACTTGATGTTTTTGATGGGAAATCAACACCGATTTCAAAACCAGTGGCTGATCATCAGTGTGATTTATCCGCCTAAACCAAGGCCAATCGGCGAGAGTCGGGAAACCCTGCCCTTGTTTCCGTCGCCTTGATGTGATTAATGCTCGCGCCACAGGCGGTTCTGATGGCCTCTGCAACCATTGAGCGGTGGCAGAAATTGTAGTCAGCTTCAAAACACAAGAGGGCGTGGTTTGACTGGCATACCCTGTCGGCAAGTCGAAGGACTGCGGTTTGCTGGGCAAGCAGGTGTAGGCGGAAATCCTTTGTGTAGCGCGCCCAGTCGTCGTCTGCTCGGTAACGAATACGGATGGGTTTGGGGCAGCCCAGTTCCGCCATGTGAAGGTATTCAACACCAGAGTGGTTCAGGTTTTTGGCCAGGGCTTTTTTTGAAAATCCTGGTTTCCGCGAAAGGGGAAGCTCGCGTATGTCCACGATGGTGTCGATGCCGTGCCTGGAAAGAAGAGACAAAAATGTGTGCAGGTCTACCCCTTCGTACCCAATGGTGAAAACCGTCATCGTTCGCCTCCTTGAAACGATTCTAACAACGGGCAGCACGGTTTGTCACAGCGCCACGGCGGCCAGTGTGTTGTCGTTGTAGTTGGTCTGGTAGATGTAGCGGGGGGTGTTGCCGTCGTAGACGGTTTTCATGTCGCCTGCGCTGGGCAGGGCGGCGGGGTAAGTTTTCTCCAGTGACCAGCTTCCGCTCAGCACCAGACGGTGAACATGGGGGTAGCTGTTCATGCTCAGCCACAGGCGGCTGGTGGCGGGGTGGAAATCCACACCGGTGATTTTCATGTTCGTGAGGTCACCCGCCGGATAGAAACCGCCCATCAATGTGTCCATGGTAGTGGCGCTGATTTCGGTGACCGCCGTGACGGTGGGGGCGATGGTGTAGAGATACACCTCGCGGGCGTTGGCATAAGCGCCGTGCAGGCCCGTGGAAAGCCCCACCACAAACAGGCGCGGGTTGCCGCTCTGTGTGTCCCGATACGCGATACCAACATGATTTGGGCCAACCACCTTGCCGCCCGCCGTCCACGGGTCGCCGCTCACGTCCTGCGTGGGTGTGGTGTCCCAGGTGCTCCAGCGTTTCAGCAGGCCCCCGGCGGCGTTGTAGGTGTACATGTACGCGCCATCCCAGGCGAAGCTGTCCACCGCCTCGCCCGTGAGCCACACGGTCAGCTCACCATTGCCGGGGTGATAGCGGTAAATCTTCAGGGCCTCGATGTTGGCCACATAGACATAACCGTTCAGGGCGATGACGCCCGCTGGCCTGCGGAAGCTGCGGCGGTTCACACTGCCCAGCAGGTGGGGGGTGAACTGCGCGCCCTGAATGTAGGCCAGCACGGCGCTGGCCTGCTGGCTGCGGCTGGTCGCGCCATATTGATCACCCACCACGTCGCTCACCGTGTCCAGGGCCTGCACCCGGTAGTAATAAACCGTGCCCTCGCTGTCGCCGGGATTGAAGCTCACCACGGCCTCCAGCTTGGGGGCTGTCGCGCCGCTCGCAATCTTGCCCGCCTTCACGGCGCTCACCAGTGTGTCTTTGGTGGGCGTGAAACCATTGGCGGGGCTGCGGTGGACCTCGTAGCGGTCCAGGTCGTTTTCGGCCACCAGGGCGTTGAAGCGGATGAGGTGGCTGTTGGGCGGGTTCTGAATCACCTCTGGCGTGACGCCGGTGAACACGGGCGCGGCATTGGCAGCGCTGGTGGCCGCCCCCTGTGCGCCGCTGGATTCATTCCCGCTGCGGTTCACCGCTTTGATCTGGAAATAGACCGGCCCCCGCGTGGCCAGTTCCAGCGCCGGAACCAGCACCGCCGTGCCCAGCACGTGATCGCGCACCACCGTGCCGCTGGTCCACGCGTCACCGGGATTGGTGGTGCGTTTGAGAATGTAATGGCTCACGTCCTTTTCCGTGGCCTTGTTCCAGCTCAGGCGGATGACATCACTGGTGTAGTCCGCCGCAAAACCGGTGATGGTGGCCGCCGCGTCGGTGATGCCATCGAGCACAATGCTGCTCACGGGCGCGCCGCCGGGGCTGGCCTCGTTGCCCATCAGGTCAATGGCAATCAGCCGCACCCACCAGGTGGCCACCCGCAGGGCCTGGATGCGAAAGGGGGCACTGGCTGCCGTGCCCACCCGTTTGTAAGTGCCCGGCGAACTGGCCACGTCTTCGGCCAGCTCCACCGCCACGTGGCTGAACCGCTCGCCGCCGGGGTTGGTCCAGCCCACGTCCACGTTGCTCATGCTGGCCCCGTCCTTGTTCAGCGTCACCACCTCGGTGAGGATGAGGCCCGTGGGGTGCAGGGGGGCCTCCACCGCCAGCCCCGCCTGCTGGCTGAAGGCGATGGCGTTGGAATACTGATCGCCGATTTTGTCACCCACGCGGTCAATGCCCACGATGCGGTAGTAATAGGTGCTGCCCGGTGTGGCGGCGGGTTCGTGGGGAATCACCAGGGTGAGGGTGAAGCTGCCCGTGGCGTTGCCCTGGGCCACCTCACCCGCCAGCGTGGCCTTGCTGGGGGTGAAGCCGCTGGCGAGGCTGCGGTGGACTTCATAACGGGCCAGGTCCGGGTCGGTGGTGACGCTTGCCCAGCTCACCCGGTGGGCGTTGGGCGGAGCCTGCTCGATGACCGGCGTGGTGGTGTTCATCACGGGGAACGAATTGGCCAGCGCCACCGTGGCCCCCTGTGTGCCGCTGGATTCATTCCCGCTGCGGTCCACCGCCTTCACCTGAAAGAAGATGAACCCGCGCCCGATGGCGGGTGTGGCCTCAAAGCTCAGCTCGGTGGTGTCCACCTCGGCAAACAGCGTGGCGGCGGCCCAAGCCTGCCCCGCGCCCGTGGCTTTCTTCACCCGGTAATGCCGGGCGTCGCTGTCGGCCACGGCGTTCCACACCAGCCGCACAATTTCATTGTCGAAGCTGCCGGTGAAACCCGTGACGCCGCTGGCCGCCGACACCTTGCCGGCAATGGTGAGGTCCGCAAACGGCGCGGTGAGAGGGCTGGCCTTCACGCCCAGGCTGTTCACGGAAATCAGCCGCACACGGTAGGTTCCGTTGGCCAGGCCGGTGATCTCAAACGGGCTGAGCGACGTGGAACCCACCGTCTTGAAGGTGGCCCCGCCATCGCCGGAAAGCTCCACGTCGATGTGGCTCACGCCGCCGGATGCAGGGGGCGTGAAGCTCACGATGATGCTGGGCAGCCAGGCCCCGTCTTTCATCTGGCGCTGGCTCTCGCTCAGCAGCAGACCCGTGGGGTGGGGCGGCGCGGCCAGTGGGTTTTGCAGCGAACTGCCCAGCTCGCTCAGTGTCCAGCCCCCCAGGCCACCGCCATACACCTCTGGCCGGTATTCCACCAGCTCGAACACCGCGCCGTCATAAAAACCGGGGGTCACGCTGTCCACCCAAAAGGGTTTGTTGATCCAGCCCGCCACCCGGTGGGTCACCGTCACCACGTCGCCCGGCAACACCGGCAGCGTCGCGCCCGGCTTGGCCTCAAAGCTGGTGGCAAACCGCACCTGGCTGGCGATGTTGATCAGCATCCGCGCCAGCCTGCCCGCGTGGCCGGGGTGGGTGACGTGCAGGAACTCCAGCTCCTTCACCCGCAGGCTGGTGGCGTCCTGGTCTGCGGCGTGATCTGCCTGCACCTGCCGCCGCTCGTTCAGCACGCGGTCGAAATATCCCAGGCGCACGCGGTTGGGGCGATCACCGGGCGACACCTCGCGGAACTCGAAACTGTCCTGCAAAATGTTCTCTTCGGTAAAGCCGAACACCGCCGTCTTGGCCCGCTCCCAGTCCACACCCAAAAGGGCGCTGTCGGTGAGGGTGAGCCAGGCGTTGCAGGCGCTCAGGATGTCTTCCATCCAGTCCCGCAGCGGGCGTTCGTGGTCCAGCACCACGTTGGCGGTGTAACGCCGGGCGGGGGTGCTGGCGAACACCTCCATCTCGGCGATGTGGGTGCCGTGTGCCGTGCCCTTGCTGGACTTGCCCACCGACACCCGCAGCTTCTGTGTCAGCGCGTTCGGGGCTTCCAGCACCGTGCGGCCCCGGAACTGGTAGTCCTTGTCGGTGCGGTCCACCAGCAGTTGCCACGCCGCGCCGTCCCAGTATTCCAGCAGCAGGTGGTTGTAGGTGCGGTCATCGCCGCCCCACCAGTGAATCACCACGCGCCCCACGCGCCGCTGCACGCCAAAGTCCATTTCGCCCAGCACGCTCACGCCGGTGGCGGGGCCATAAATCCACCAGGTGCCTGCGGCGTCGGGCTTGGTGGGGCGCTTGCGATCGTTGGCGCTGGCGGGCGAGTTGCCCCCGGTGACGGTGGCCGCCGGGGCCACGTTGGCCATGCCCAGTTCATATTCACCGCTGATAACCGTGGCGCAATAATCCGCGAAGCTGATGAAGCTGTCGTCGTCCAGGGCGGCTTCTTCGTGGCCCCCCTGCACCAGCAGGTGGCGGATGATCCAGGCGGGGTTGTCAGACCAGTCCGTGACCCAGGCCGAGCCGTTCCACTGTTTGACACTCACGCCCTTCACGCGGGCGCTCACCACGGGGTTGCCGCCGGTGTCATCGTTGGCCTTGATGGTGCTGGCGACACCCGTGAGAAAAGGCACACCGGGGCGGTAGAGCGACATGCTGCCCGGCTTGGCCTGGGCGCTTGTCCCCAACAGTGCGGTGTAGGAACTGCCCTCGATGCCCTGAATGGGCAGGCCGTTCACCCACACGTCATCCACCTCGGCCACCGGCCCTTCGCTCATCACCACAAAATCCCGCAGGGTTTCGCCCTCCACCTGCTGCCACACCCGCAGGCCGGTGACCCGCACCTCGCCAAACACCACGGGCAGCGTGCTGCCCGCCTGGGCCAGGTTGTCCGCCGCACCGCCAAAGGCATAACTGCGGCTGCTGTGGCCGCCATAGGTGGGCTTTTTGCGTTTGCCAAAAAGGCTGCTGCCCAGAATGGCCCGGTAAAGCAGGCTCTTGCCCCCCAGCCAGCCCATCAGGCCCCCGGCGGCAGGAAACAGAAACGGCAGGGCGATGAGAAAAAGCGCGCCGAACAACCCGCGCCCGCCACCCAACTGTTTCTTGAGTCGTTTGATGAATTTCTTAAGGCTCACCCTGAATACCTCCCAGGAAGTCGAAAGTCAGTAGTCGGTAGTTGGTGGCTGCTGCTGGTTGGTGTCTGGAAAAAGAAAACACCGCCCCCGCTACCCCGCCGTCATTCCCGCGAAAGCGGGA